>JAFGJA010000626.1 GCA_016929355.1 Anaerolineae bacterium
AAGCGCAAAGTAATTTTTGCGTGCAAATCGGTTTAGTTGATTTGCTACGTCTAGCATAACAGCCCGTGGGGATTTTGCCAATTGTGGGCGGGATCAATGCCCTATGGCGCGCTTCCCCCGCATCAATTATCATAGTCTCTGCATACATCTATTTGGTGGGGGAGTGTAGCGAGGAAGAGAATCATGAAGCAAACGATGAGTTATATCCTGCTGCTGATCGCATTGGTGCTACCCACGAGTTATACAGCTAACGTGACGGAGGCCGAATCGCCCGCGCAAATCGGGACGGCGCGCGTGCGGTTTGTGCATCTCGCGTATGAGCTAGCTGCGCTGAATGCCTATGTCGATGATCGCTTATACGCGGGCGTCAGCGTGAATGAAGTGGTCAATTACCAGGATGTCCCGGCGGGCGAGCATACGTTCAGTTTCCGCTTGAAAGACGCGAGTCAGGACTTGGCCTCGGTGATCGCAACGGTGGACGCCGACCAACGCCTGACGGTGGTCCTGATGCACAGCATGGATGGTGTCGCCGCGCGCGTTTATGTGGACGATGTGAGCGCTCCGGCGCGCAATGCTTCCCGCGTAACTGTGATCCATGCCGTACCGGATGCGGGCGCGATGACCGTCACGATTGATACGCTGCCGGTGGTCGAGGATTTGGCGTACAGTGAATCGAGCGCGGATAGTCCCTTGCCGGATGGCGGGCGCAATCAGGTTTATGATGGTCCGCACGATGTGGCGATCACGGTGGATGGCGCGGCGCAACCGGTGAGTGGCGCGGTGCGGACGTTCACGGGCAATCGCAACGTGGTGCTGTTCGTAGTCGGATCGGCGGCGCGGGACAATTACCAGATCGTCGCGGCGGAAAGTACCGTCCTCAAGCCGGAAGCGAACAGTATGTTCCGCTTTACGAATATGGCGCGCGGCGTGGGTGATGTGGCGGTGTATGTTAATCAAGAAGATGTGCCGCTTTTCCCGCAGGTGAAATTCAGCAATGTCACCCAATACTATGTGACCGGCGCGGGACCGCACACCGTCGAGGTGTACCCGTTGGGATCGCCGCGTGAGGGTGCGCCATTGGCACGGGCGACAGCCAATGTCGGGCTGGATGAGCATGTAATTTTTGTGCTGCACGGCGCGGGCGAAAACGTGACGCTCACCGCACATACCGGCGATCTGAGTCCGGCGGCGGCGGGATCGGCGCGTTTGCAGGTGATCAATGCGGCGGCGGATAATCCCGCGTTCAGCGTCAAGACATTGGATGGGATGGCGCTGTTTGATACGCTGGCGGTAGGCGAATCCGCGAGCCGCGAGGTTCCGGCGGGGAGTTACGGGTTCGAATTTGTGGCGGCGGATTCCGGCGAAACAGTGATGGCGCAGGGCGGTTATACTGTGCTGCCCGGTACGCTGACGCTGCTGATTGCGCTGGATGACGATCCGCGCGTGCCGTTGATCAATGCCGTGCCGGTCAGTGTGGCAGGCGTGCCGCAGTATGCCCTGATCCGGTGGGCGAATCTCGCGGAACAGGCGGGCAGCGTGGATGTCTACCTGGGTAATACGCCGGTGCTGCGCGGGCTGTCGTACAAGCTGATGATCGATTACCGGCTCTACCGCCCCGCAACCTATACGATGACAGTAGTCCCGGCGGGATCGGACCCAAAAACGACGCCCCCGCTCATCGAAACACAGATCAATCTGGGCGCGTATGCAGCACCGCGCACGATCTATTTTTACGGCGCGGCGGACGGATTCAGTGTGCATTACGAGTCGGCGCTGGATAATATCAATTTTCTCGCGGCGGATCAGGGGCGTATCCGGTTTATCAATGCGGCGCAGAATACGGGCAATCTCTACGTCGTGCAGGTGGCAACCAATGCCACACTGATCGATAATCTGCTGCAAAACACAGCGAGCGTGCATAAGCAGTTGGCGGCGGGATCGCGCACCTATACGTTTATGCAAGCGGGCGGCGGCAAAATCGCCACGCTGAACAATTTCGAGGTCAAAGCCAGCGTGGTGTATACCGTGGTGCTGGTCGGGGATGCGGCGCAGGCGAATGGCATCGAATTTCTGATCTGGGAATACGTCCCGTGATAGCTGACTGTATCCCCAAAGGATAATAGACAAGGATGAAACAAGCAACCTTATGACAGAACAAGAATCCATCCGCGTGGCAATCATCGGCACGGCAGTGCGCTCGGATTATCTCTATGGCCCGATCCTCAAGCAAATGCCGGGGATCGATCTCGTCGCCATCTGGGGCCGCAGCACGGAGTCCGCGCAGCGTTTAGGCGAGTCGCTGGGCGTGCCCTGGTACACCGATCTCGACCAACTGATCAAGGACCACGATCCGCAAATCGGGATCGTGAGTGTGGCGTATGCGGCGAATGGCGAAGTCGGCTTGATGGCTGTTGAAGCGGGCTTAAACGTGCTGCTGGAAACGCCCATCGCTCACAAACTCAGTGAAGCCGACGCGATCATTGCGGCTGCCGGGGCGCGCGGCCTCAAGATCGAAATCGCGGAACAGTTTCACCGCCGCCCGTTAGAAGCGATCAAACTCAAGCTGATCGAATCCGGCATTTTTGGGCGCGTCTACAGCAGCTTCAACGATTTCGCGGGACATGGCTATCACGGCGTGAGCGTCATGCGCAGCTATTTGGGTTTTGATGCGAAACCCGTGCAGGTCGTCGGCGCGGTGCAGCAGTACGATCTGGCGGCGCAGTGGTCACGTCTGCAAAATACGCGCGGCCCACGCACCGAAACCCAGGAACACGGCATCATTACGTTTGACGATGGGCGAATCGGTATTTTCCACTGGACCAACGTCGGTTACGATTCCCCGCTCCGGTGGTGGCGCAGCAGTCGTTTTCTCGCGGAAAAAGGGATGGGGATCACGGTAGGTGTTAAACTCGATGTGCGCGAGCAGTTGACCTTACTCGCGCCCGGCGGCGAAATGCCCCACTTCATCACACTCGAACGCCGGTTGGAACGCGCGGACGGGGGCGGTTTGATCGCCATGGTTGCGCATACGGGCGATCCCGATCTGCCGCTTGTGCGGTGGGATAATCCGGTGGCGGATGTGCCGCAGGGACACGGCCCCCAGTGGAGCGACGATTACATCGGCGTGGCGGGCTGTATCAAGAGTCTGGTTGATGCAGTGCGCAACAAGACTGAGCCAACCTACGGCCCGTACCAGGGGCGGCTGGATCAGGAGATCATCACCGCGATCCGCGAATC
>JAFGJA010000097.1 GCA_016929355.1 Anaerolineae bacterium
GACAAAATCTTCGATGATATTGAGTTTTTCGCGCGGTATGGCTTTAACAAGTGCCTCATTGGGGATACCGAAATCATTGACGCGGAGACCGGGCGGCGCGTGCGGATCGGTGATCTGGCGGATGGCATGGCGACGATTGAACACACGATCACGCTCGATACAGATACGATGGAACTGCGATCCGGCCCGGTCACGCATGTGATGGAAAACGGTGTCAAGCCGGTGTACAAGTTGACGACGCAGTTAGGGCGCGAGATCACGGCAACGGCGAATCACCCGTTTTATACGTTTGATGGCTGGCGGTTGCTTGAGGAACTGAGCGAAGGCGATCAAATTGCTGTGCCGCGTTTGATTCCGGTAGAGGGATCGCGCGAGTGGAGCGAGGATCAGATCACATCAGTCGTTGAAGCGCTGGATTTGCGTGATCCTGATGCGGGACTGTCGGATGATGTGTTTGAGTTGACGAATGCGAATATCGCTGTGTTGTTGGCGAGACTTATTGAGCGATGCAAATCATCTTTATATCGAGCAACAAATAATCTTTTCGTCACATTTTTAGTCAAACCAGAGCGACTCGTACAGCAAATACAGCACTTGCTACTGCGGTTCGGGATTGTGTGCAGGGTTGGTGAATACCAGCAAGAAAATCCTCCCTTTTGGTGGGCGGAATCATCGGCTTTGGTCACGTACCACATCTTTGAAATTGACGATGTAGCCAGTCAATATACATTTGCAGATCAGATTGGCATCCATTTTTCTGATGATGAGAACCGGATCAAAATGACTGCGTTCGCTGCTTCGACTCCCCCTCTCCATTCGGTGGAGAGGGGGTTGGGGGGTGAGGTAAACCGTGCAAACGCCGGGCGGACACATTGGTCCGCCCCTACAAACCCGGATCATGTGCCTGACTCCCCCTCTCCGTTTTTGGAGAGGGGGCCGGGGGGTGAGGTTGGCGACATCTATTGGGATCGCGTCATCTCCATCGAATACGCAGGCGAGGAGATGACCTACGATCTCACCGTGCCGGATACGCACAATTTCGTGGCGAATGACATCATCGTGCATAACTCCCACGCCGCCGACTACGCGGTCCTGACGTGTCAAACCGCGTTCCTGAAATGCCACTACCCGCACGAATATATGGCGGCGCTGATGAGCGTGCAGCGCGACGACTCCGGCAAAGTGAGTCTCTTTGCGGCGGACTGCGCGCGCATGGGGATTCAGGTTTTGCCGCCCACTGTGAATGACAGCTTGCTTGATTTCAGCATCCAAACGCTGGACGATGGCGAACGCGCGATCCGGTTTGGGTTGGGTGCGGTGAAAAATGTCGGGGTCGGGCCGTTGGAGCATGTGCTTGCAGAACGCGAAAAGAAGGGACGTTTTACCGATCTGGACGATTTTTGCCGCCGCGTTGATACACGCATCCTCAATAAACGCCCGATGGAATCGTTGATCAAGGTTGGCGCGCTGGATGATTTCGCGGAGCGGTACGTGCTGCTGGCGGCATTGGAAAAAATCATCAGCTTTTCGGCGAACTATCACAAGGCGAAAGACGTGGGCCAGATGAGCCTGTTTGGGGAGGCGACGGGCGTCGATTTCGGGGCGGAGGAAAGTATTCTCGGCTCAATGCACGATGTGACGCCGGTCCCGCAGCGCGAAATGCTGAATTGGGAAAAGGACCTCGTCGGGTTATACGTGACCGATCACCCGCTCAAGCCGATCATGGCCCAGTTGCAGCGCGCCATGACCCATACCACCGCCGAACTCGAAGAATTGGGCGAAGCAATGCAGGATCGTCAGGTGACAATTGCCGGGTTGGTGACGGGGCTGCGCGCCTTCACGACCAAAAACGGCGATATGATGGCGGTGGCGACGATTGAGGACATCACCGGGCAGATGAGCGCGGTGCTGTTCCCGCGCACATGGGCATCCTACAAAGATAAAGTCGATGAAGACGCAGTGGTCATTGTGCGCGGCAAAGCGGATGCCTCGCGCGGGGAAATGCAGATCATCGTGGATTCGGTGACGCAAGACTTTACCTATGTCACGGCGGCGGATGAGGATAAATTGGCAGAATTGAGGAATCGCACTTTTGAGTGGGAAACCAATGCCCTACCGCCCTCATTCGATATGGGCTATGATTCGACGTTCGACACGCTCAGAGATCCGGCGAGTGATGATGAGGATGATATATATGACGAGGAAACGGGCGAAGTCGTCAGCGCGGAACCACGCGACGACTCCCCGACGGTGATCACGGAACCGGTGGGGGTAGCTTCGGCGGGAGCGAGCGCGAATGTGCCCGCACCACCTATCGAACCCGCCCCCGTGCAGGTAGTCGCTTCGGCGGGTCAAACGTTCACACCGCCGCCTGACTTGATCGTGGATCGAGAGGAGCCGGTGGGGTGGGATGAATACGATGATCGCTTCGTTCCGATTCCCGATTGGGCGGGGGATGAACCGTTGCGATCTACGCCGCCATCACAACCGGCAGCCGCACCGGATCGGCCCCTGCGTGATGCGGCGGGACGCCTGACGCCGCCACCCGCGCGAGGCGCACGTACCCGCGATCAAGTTGTGCCAGATCAGCGTGCGCATGAGCAGGTGACACATGATCAGACAGAGCGCGAGTCGGTGAATGGGAACGGGGGGAACGGGCATGATCAGCGCCGAGAGTCGGCGGATACGCGATCTGCGCCGCGCAATCCATCGCCTTTCCGCCGCACGCCGCCGCCTAAACCCGCACCCCAGCCCGAACCGGAACCAGGCCGCCTGCTGACGGTGTATATCGAGCGCACGGGCAATTCAGAGCGGGACCGGCGGCGCTTGCAGCGTTTGCATGGCATTCTGATCGAGTTTCCCGGTAACGATCAGTTCCGTTTTGTGATCGAAGGTGGGGGGCGTAAAGCGGCGGTGATGGCGTTCCCGAATCACCTGATCCACATCAACGATGAGATGTTGGATCGCGTGGCGACGATCATCGGGGGGGAGAATGTCGAGGTGGGGGATTAGCTTCTACTGCGCGCGATTTCGCGTCCGATATCGGTTAATTTGGGGCTGCGCAGCACATTAACTAGCACTTCTCGAATGACCGTGCGCGCCACCGCGCGATTGAGATCGGGGCGTACTAAATTTTGCGCATCGGCTAACGCAAACAGGCGATCAAACAATTCGCCTTGAGTCGCCAGTCGCGCATGTTGAACCTCGTCGTAAACGTCAGGATACAAGCGCGCCATCTCGTCTAGCCGCGCCCGATCTGCTCTAGCACCGCTATCGGATCGGCGGTTTGATCGTCGCGCAGGGCCAACCGCGCCTGCTCAAAGACGGTTTCGGAGCGCTGAAACGCTGCGCGCACCAGCTCGCGTTTGGTGGCGAAATAGCGATAGACCGTGACACGGGTTACGCCTGCGTGTTCGGCGACTTCTTCGGTGGTTGCTTTCTTGATGCTGTTAGCGAGATATAACGTCAGCGCTGCCAGCACGATACGATCTTATGATATATATGATTGCATTCTCGGATCAGCCAAAGCCGTGCTATAATTTTCATACACACTAAAGCTATTGAAATAGGTTGTTATATGATCGCTAATGAACCCACGATGACCATCCCAATTCGGACCGACGAACACGGCGCGATCCGAATTGGTAAAACGCGTGTATTGCTGGAACTAGTCATTCATGCCTATTATCGCGGTGAAACACCGGAAGGGGTTGTTGATAGTTATCCTTCGCTGACAACTTCAGATGTGTATGCAGTGTTGGCGTATTATCTAACGCACCGGGACGAAATTGACGCTTATGTGCGCCAACGTGACGCACAAGCAGATGCGATCATCCAGCAAATGCAAGCGAATCTGACTCCCGAAGCCCGTGCCTTGCGGACGCGGTTGCGTGCTTATCAGGATCAGCAGAAAAACTCCTCATGATCCGATTTCTGCTTGATGAAAATTTTAATGGCAAAATTGAACGAGGATTGCGCGCCCATCAGCCCGACGTGGATATGATCCGCGTGCAGGATACTTCCCTGTACAGCGCAGATGATCCGGTAGTTTTGGAATGGGCGGCTCAAGAGGGGCGCATTTTGCTGACTCACGATCTAAATACGATGACAAAATATGCTAACGAACGCATCGCACAAGAATTACCAATGGCGGGTATAATTTTTGTGCGTGATACGCTCCCTGTTGCCCAAGTTATTGACGATCTGCTGGCGATCTTGGGTGCAAGTGAAGCTAGCGAATGGGAGAATCGAACGGATTTCCTGCCCCTGTAGTTCCCGATCAACTCACAGCCCACACGCGCACAACCCCAGCCGCACCCGCCGCCGCGATCTGCGATCCGTCCGGCGAAAATGTAAGATCATGTAGCGCGACACTATGCAGCGCCGCTTCGCCATCGCACAGCACCACGATTTCGCGCCCATCATCCACCGCCCACACCCGGATCGCACCATCACTGCCGCCGCTTGCGATGCGTGATCCGTCTGGCGAAAATTTCACCGCACGGACTGCGCCCGCGTGTCCTTTGAGCGTCTGGATCAGGTCGATATCACGCAGCACGGCGC
>JAFGJA010000098.1 GCA_016929355.1 Anaerolineae bacterium
ACATCCGCTAGCCGGGGCAGTATATCCACGACATTGCCGCGTAATACGACACTCGCCAGCCAGTCCATGGCGGTGGGGCGCAGGTCAACGATGATCAGACCTGCGTTTTTGCGGCGGGCGATCATGGGTAACTCAGCCGCCGGAAACACTTCCAGCGAGGACCCGGCCACAATCATAAGATCGCATTCACTGGCTTCGTTGCGCGCCGCCACGAGTTTGTTGATGGGGAGTTGTTCACCGTACAGGATGACGTTGGGTTTAAGGACATGATTGCAATTTGGACAGCGGGGCAAGTTGGCTAAGGGATCGGCGGATTCATCCTGTTGGTCTGAGTAGTTCATTTCGTCGTCTTCAGCCGCGAGGAAGTTTTCAATAAAGGGTTGGGCCGGGTAAACGGCGAAACAGTGAATGCAGGTCATTTCCCGCAAATGCCCGTGTAATTCATAGACCGTCTGTGATCCGGCGGCAGTGTGCAGCATATCAATATTTTGGGTGGATACACTTTTCAGCTTGCCGGTGGCTTCCATGCGGGCCAGGGCGGTATGGGCCGCATTAGGTTGGGCTTCGACTAAGGTCCGAATGAGGGGCCGAATCCAATCGTAAAATTTGCGGGGATCGCGGCGAAAGCCATGCAGTGATGCCACCTCTGCCGGATCATATTTCTCCCAAATGCCGGAGGTGGGGCTGCGAAAGTCAGGGATACCTGACGGCGTGCTGATACCCGCCCCGGTCAAGGCGGTGATATAGTCTGCTTTACGCAGGAGCGTTGCTGCCAGTTCGAATGCTTCGTTTTCCATGGGGTTACTATACACCAAATGGCGCGAGTGTGCTGCTTTTTGATCGGGTCAAAACAGGACTAAAACAAAAAGATTGAACAGCTGCGCTGTCCTTTGATGTTAGGGGATGGTACGATGTTAGCTATAAGTTTGATATGAATGGTTCAGGCCCCGCGATGCTCCATAATTTCTTCGGCTAATTTGCTGAATTGGTTGGCAACAATTGACGTAGGTTGGAACAAGACAATTGGCTGACCAGCTTCTGCCGCTTGAAAAGCTAATTCGGGTGCGGGTGAAATGATGGCGGTGATTTCTTTGCCGAGGATATGTTCGGCTTCTTGCCAGGGAATTTGCAGGCTGGATTGGGCGCGGTTGATCAAAACAATGTTGACCCGGTCACGATCAAATTTGGCCTGCACGACTTCTTCGAGAATGTCGTGAGCGACGGTCAAGGCGACACGATTGGGTTCAACCGCGAGCGTCAGGTGATCGATTTCCTGCAATAAACGGATGGTCAGCCGCGAGAGGCCCATGCCCAGATCGACCACGACATTGCGGCTCAGGGTGCGCAAATGTTGCAAAATGGCGGCGGCGGCTTCGGGTGAAACGTTGAGCATACTCTCTTTGGGGCGGGCGGACGAAAGCAGCAGTTTGAGGCCACTGCTGTGCATGGCGAGTTCATTTTCAACGGAACGTGCGCTGAGTTCGTTGATCGGGCGGGTAAGCAGATTGGCCATACCTGCGGCGCGGCCAAAACCTAATGACAGGCTGAGTGTTCCCTGGCCGAGCCGGAAATCCGTGATAATGGTCGGCTCATTGGACGTAAGCGCGGCGGCTACATTAATAGCGAGGGTTGTTGTGCCCACGCCACCCTTAGCGCCTAAAAAGCCCATTATTAACGATTGATCTCCCTCCGGGCGGCGCTGCGCGGCGCTGCGGGCCAGAACCGCTTTGACGCGCGAAGCCAGTTCCGCCGGATGGGTCGGTTTGGTCAAATAGTCGTCTGCGCCTGCTTCGAAACCGGCAACTTTATCATCGACCTGAATCTTGGCGGTGAACATGATGATGGGAATACTCTGGGTGGCGGGATCGTGCCGCAGGCGGCGGCAAACTTCATAGCCATCCATATCGGGCATCATGAGGTCAAGGATAATGAGATCAGGTTGTTCCGCATTGGCCCGTACCAGCGCTTGCTGGCCGTTGTTGGCAGTCACAATTTCATAGCCCTGACGTTGTAACATGAGGCCAATGAGTTTCAGGCTATCTACATCATCATCTACAATCAAGATTTGCTCGGCCATGTAAGCTCACCGTTAAGTAATTGCGTTAGGGTAATTAGAGTCTAGGTGCGAGTTTAGCATGGTTAGGAAGGTCACGCAACATGCCTCGCATTGCTTATGATTCGGCCTGATGCTATAATTCGCTCGTATTCGGTATGTTTAATGCTAAGGGCTGCAACTGTCGATGAATCACCAACAACTGCTACTAACGGTCATTAATCACATTTCCAGCAGCACCGCTCTGGACGAAATCCTGTCGCACGTCTTAAAAGGTGTGGCCGATGTGATTCAGGCAGATGGAGTGCGGTTGGTTTTGACCGGAGCCGAGGGACACCGCCGGGTGTATGCGATTGGTGAAAAAGCGCCAATGATGGCCGAAGCGGATGCGATGGTCGTTGATCTGATGCCTTCACACGCGCTGAATAAGCAGCCAGTCATCGAAATTCCGCAGGATGTGCTTCCGACTGAATTGAAGTCTGGGTTAGCCGCGCCATTGATGATTCAAGACACGCAATACGGGGTGGTGTGGGGCGGTTGTACGAATTTTCAAACCTTTGATGCATTAACCGTTTCAACGATGGCGATCTTAGCCATGCAAGCAGCCTTAGTGATTCGCTATTCGCTGGATGCGGCGCGTAAAAAGCATGAATGGTTAGGGGCCGTTTTAACCAGTACGCCTGATCCGGTGTTGGTGGTGGATCGTGATCTGCATGTGCAATTGTTGAATCCGGCGGCACAGCATGTATTCCCGACTTTGCTGATCGGCCAATCGCTGGAGTCGGTGAGCGAAGCGATTCCCTTAGTTGAGGCGCTGCGGGCATTTGATGAACAAGAAGAACGAATTCCGGTAGAATTTGCGGCGGAAGACCAGCGCGTGTATGCGTTAAATATTTCGGATGTGCAAACGGAATTTGGCGTGCGGACCGGCTGGGTGTTGACGCTGCGGGATATTTCCCACTTCAAACGGCTGCATGACAATATGTCTGAATTTCTGAGCACGGTGTCGCACGACATGCGCTCGCCCCTGACGTTTATGAAGGGGTATCTGGATATGTTGAGCATGGTTGGCGAACTCAATGAAAAACAAGAGGAGTTCGTTTACAAAATTGCGGCGGGCGTGGATCAGATGTCGGATATGGTCGAGAAGATTTTGGAAGCCGGTAAGCTCGATCCGGTGACGGGGACCTACCAATTGTCGCGTGAAGCGAGCGATGTCGTTGAGATCATCGAAAAAGCGGTGAGTGGGCTGATCGAACCCGCCGCACGTAAGCAAATTACACTGACTCATGTTGTGGATGGTGGTATCCCGATCTTGAATATTGATAAAACGATGCTGGCGAGCGCCTTCACTAATTTGATCGAAAATGCCGTAAAATATACACCAGAGGGCGGGCACATTGAGGTTGAGTTAGGGATTAACGGGCGGGATTTGCTGTTTCGTGTGACTGATGATGGGTTCGGGATCAGCGAAGAAAACCAGAAAAAATTATTTGAGCGGAATGTGCGCGTGCATCGTAAGGAATGGAAACGCATTAAAGGCAGTGGATTGGGATTGTTTATTGTCAAAAATGTGGCGCAGCGACACGGCGGGGATGCCTGGGTGGAGAGTGTGGAAGGTGAGGGCAGTACATTTTACCTCGCCATTCCGCTTGAGGGGGCTAATTTGCTTGGCGGAACGGAGCCGTTGGTGTCATAATTTGTACTGTTACATGAGTGTTAATTCCTGACCCCGGCCTTACCGGGGTTTTTGTTTAGTGGTGCAGGAGTGGAGAGAATGCCGATTCGTGTGTTGTCGGATGTGGTGGCGGCGCAGATCGCGGCGGGTGAAGTCGTTGAGCGGCCTGCGTCGGTTGTCAAGGAATTATTAGAAAATGCGCTGGATGCGGGCGCAACATCGATCACGATAGAAGTTGAAAAGGGAGGGCGGCGTTCGATCCGGGTGAGTGATGATGGAGCGGGTATTCCAGCCGAGGAAGCGGTGCTGGCCTTTGAGCGTCATTCAACCAGCAAACTTGAAACGGCGGACGATCTCAGCCGGATTGTCACGCTCGGTTTTCGCGGGGAAGCGCTGGCGAGTATTGCCTCAGTAAGCCGGGTGACGTTGATCACGCGCTATCATGAGGAGGACGCCGGAACCGAAGTGCAGATCGAGGGCGGGGAATTGCAGCTCGAACGGGCTATTGGTGCGCCGGTAGGGACGGTGATCACGGTTGAGAACCTGTTTTTTAACGTTCCGGCGCGCTTGAAATTCATGAAAGCGGAAAGTACCGAACGGCGGCATATCACGCAACTGGTGACGCGCTATGCAATGGCTTATGCTGATGTGCGGTTCCGGTTGGTGCAGGAAGGGCGCGAGCAGTTTCACAGTACGGGGAGCGGCGATCTGGCGGATGTGTTGGTCGAGGCGTTTGGCCTGGATACGTTCCGCGAGATGATCGAAGTGAGTCCACTGCCTGCGCCACGTCCTGATCTGCCGCCGGTTGAGGTGTATGGTTTTACGTCCGCGCCGAGTATGAATCGTTCGAATCGCAGCCATATTGTACTGTTTGTGAATGGACGGGTGGTATCCGATCAAAGCCTAACGTATGCTGTGACACAGGCGTATCACACGTTGATGCCCCAGGGCCGTTATCCGTTGGCGGTGATCATGATCGCATTGCCACCGGAAGAAGTTGATGTGAACGTGCATCCGACCAAAGCTGAAGTGCGTTTCCGTGTGCCGGATGCGGTATTTGCGGCGGTGCAGCGCGCGGTACGGCGTGCCGTCGTGGATCAGGCCCCAGTGCCGGGGATGCAAGGCGATCCCTATCGTGATCAGGCGGATCGGCCTGCGTGGGGAAGGGTGACAACGCAGGATGCCCCAACATCGGATCGTACTTTTGATCGTTCGCCTGTATCGGGAGATCGCCAACTGCGGTTGGATTTGGAAGCGCCTGATCCGGGACGATATGCGCAGCAGCGATCAACTCAAGCGGGTGGAGTAGGTGAATCTGATGCGCCACATAAGGCCGGTGCGCCAGCCTCGCGCCGCGAGGCTGAGGGCCTGCCGGGGAAGCATGTGGATTCACCGAGGCGATCTTATGTTACAGATCGTGACGATGATGACGGAACGGTAATCCCGGCAGGTCCGGGCGCGCCCGCGCGCCCGCGCACCTTGCCGATCATGCGCGTGATCGGACAAATCGGCGCGATGTACATTGTGGCCGAAGGTCCGGCGGGGTTGTATCTGGTCGATCAGCACGCGGCCCATGAGCGCATTGTGTATGAGCAATTTATGGCGCAGCAGGCAGCGATGCAGCCGGTGGCGCAGCAAACGCTGCCGATCACGACTCTAGAATTTACGCCCGGTGAGGCGCAGTTGGTTGAAGAATCGCTGGATATGCTGCGCGAACTGGGGTTTGATCTGGAGCTATTCGGAACTAATACCTTTCGCGTGCGGGCGATTCCGGCATTGCTGGCCGATCATGAGCCGGAACAGGTCTTGCGCGCGATGGTTGAGGACTTGGAAAGCGGGGCAGTTCCCGGCGAAGTGACACTGGAGGAAAAATTGGTCCGGCGGGTGTGCAAAACGGCGGCGGTCAAGGCGGGACAGGTGCTCAGTTATGAGGAAATGCAGGGTATCATCCAGCAGTTGGAGCGCTGCGAATTTCCGCGCACCTGTCCGCATGGGCGACCTACGATGCTGCATATTAGTGGTGAGGAATTAGCGCGGCAGTTCGGACGGACTTAGAAGTTGAAGTCATGTGCTTTTAAATCTTCTAACTTACAATTTGGCTTCATTTGCAGAAGAACACTCAAGACCAAAAAAATGCTAGATGTTAAGGAGGGTTTTATGAAAGTTGGCGTGATATTTCCGCAGTTGGAGATTGGTACTGATCCGGTTGTGATCCGTGATTATGCCCAGACGATTGAGGGCATGGGCTACGATTTTTTGCTGGCGTATGAGCATACGCTTGGCGCTGACCCGGACGCCTACCCGTCACAGGGGTTTGTGTACACCTACGAGAGCATGTTTCACGAGCCATTTGTGCTGTTTGCGTATTTAGCCGCCGTGACCCAATCGCTCGAATTCGCTACCGGGATTTTGATCCTGCCGCAGCGTAACGCACCCCTGGTCGCCAAACAAGCGGCGTCGTTGGATGTGCTGGCGCAAGGGCGCTTACGGTTGGGGATTGGGGTTGGGTGGAATCGCGCAGAGATGGAAAATCTCGGCTATGATTTCAGCACACGCGGCAAGCGCGTTGATGAGCAGCTTGAGGTGATGCGCGCATTGTGGACTAAGCCTTTGGTAAATTTTGAGGGCGAATACCATACTTTGCGCGAAGTGGGCATTAATCCATTGCCCGTACAGCGTCCGATCCCGTTGTGGTTTGGGGGTGGGGCAGAGCCGGTGTTGCGGCGGATGGTCAAGTACGGCGCGGGTTGGATGGTGAATACGGCTGATCCCGAAGCGTTCAAATCCAGTTGGGATCAATTGCGCGGTTATTTGGCGGAAGCAGACCGGAATCCTGATAGCTTCGGGTTGGATGTGCGGATTAGTGTGGCGCGACAGCCGGTGGCGACATGGGAAAAAGTGATCGAACAGTGGCGCGAAATCGGCGCGACTCACATCGGGATCAATACAATGGGGGCGGGTTTCACATCCATTGACGAACACATTAATGTGATTCGGGCATTTAAGGAGATGGTCGAGTAGAAGTATTGGGGCGATGGGCAGAAGCACGAATCGCCCCAATTGTTTTAGATGTGAGCGTCGGCTACGACAGCGCGGCGGCTTCTTCGTTCTTGCGCTTACGCTTCGCTTCGCGGTTCACAAACGGAATTTCGCCCTTTTCCCAGGATACCAGGAGCGGGACTGCATTGAAGATCGACGAATACGTACCGCTCATCAAGCCAATGAGCATGATCCCGATGAACTGGCGGATTGTATCACCGCCAAAGAGCAGAATCGCAAACATGACAAAGATCGCATTGATCTGCGTGGCAAGTGAACGGTGGACCGTTTCCAGTACGCTGCGATTGACGATCACTTCGTAGTCTTCGCCGCGATACTTGGGCGTGTTTTCGCGGATACGGTCAAACACCACAATCGAGTCTTGTACCGAGTACCCAACCACAGTCAGGATTGCCGTTAGGAACAGCGCGTCAGCTTCCCAACCGAAAAGAATACCCAGAATCGCCATAATGCCCATTGTGACCAGAATGTCGTGGAACATGGCGATAATGGCGCACGCGCCATAACGGATGGGATTCGGCACCTTGCGGAAGGCGAAGATGATGAACATCAAAATGATCGCGGCTACGACCAGCGTTGCGATCACGGCGGAACGGGTGACTTCTTCACCGACAGTGGCCGAAACACTGCTGGTGGTGATAGCAGCTTCGCGCGAAGGGTCTTCTTCGACGGGCTGCGGTGACCAGAAGTCGCCCAGGCGATCCGGGTCTTGCATGAACGTTTTCAGTTCGTCAATATTTTCGGTATCTTCGAAACGTAACTGCCACCGGCTGCCAGCCGCCTCGACCGCATATTCAACATCATCGGTCGAGATGGGTTCGAGTTCCTGGACAACGGTATCGTTAAGTCCAAATTCGGCCAGTGTGTCACGCACGGTTTGCTCGTCTACAGCATTCACCAACGAGATTTCCATCAGCGTACCGCCGGTAAAGTCAATGCTCAGACGGACTGGGCTGCCATACTCGATAGTCGAGTAGATCATGGCGAGTATACCCGGTACGATGACGATAGCTGAGAGCAGGAAATAGAGATGGCGGCGTTGTGCGAAGTTATACATAATTTTTCCTCTTCTCCGTTAGACGCCTAACAGGTTGCGATTGGTGCGCAGCGCGTCGCCCGCGACCAGCACAATGGTGTGCAAAAAGGTGCGAGTGACAATCACGGCGGTAAACAGGTTGATGATCAATCCCAGACCGAGAGTGATCGCAAACCCTTGCACCGCGCTGGCCCCAAATTGACGACCAAACCACCACAGGATCAACGCAATAATGATCGTCGAGATGTTCGAGTCGCGGATGGAAGTCCAGGCGCGTTCAAAACCGGCTTCAATCGCGCGATCCATCGAGCGTCCGGCACGGAGTTCTTCTTTCATACGCTCAAAGATGAGAATATTACCGTCAACCGCCGTCCCGATAGAGATCAGGAACCCGGCAATTGCGGGTAGGCTGAGGGTGACAGGAATAAACTTATAGAGCGCGAAGTTGATCACAATAAACATCAATAACGCAAGATCAGCCGCAAGGCCGGGAACGCGGTAGTAAACGAGCATAAAGAACAGCACCGTTGCTACACCGATGATGCCTGCCCGGATCGAACGATCTACCGAAATTTTACCGAGCGAGGGGCCGATAGTGTCGAAAGCGATGATTTCGAGCGGGACGGGCAGCGCACCGTATTTCAACTGCGCGGCGAGGATGTTGGCTTCGTCGCGCGTGAAACTGCCGGTAATGATACCCCCGTCCATCGTGCCGGCACGGGCGGCTTCAGACAAACCGGATTGAATGGTCGGCGCAGATAACAAGCGCCCATCAAGGACGATCGCCATTGCTGAATTGGCATGAGCACCGACAAAATCGATAAAATTATCCACTCTGTCGCCATTGTCCTTCAAAACGAAGTTGACCGAGTATTCTGTGCCGAATTGATTTTGCAGGTATGGCGCGGCATCTTCCAGGCCAGCGCCGGTCATGATGGTCTGGAAGGGTTGGCCGTTATTGAGGACGGCGGATTCATCGGGATCAGCGAGTGTTTCACCGGCGCAGGTGTATTCGTCATACGCTTTAGGTGTTTCACCTTCGAGCAAACGCGATTCGGCTAGCGCAACCTGATCGGTAGTCAGGACACAGGCCCCTTCAGGAATTGATCCGGCGGTGACGCTGGAAAAGTCTACGAATTCGAGCAAGCCTGTCGACTTGATGGATTCGAAAGCGACGGCCTGTTCCTTAACGCCAGGTAGTTCCACGATGATCCGATCACTACCCTGCTGCTGGACAACGGCATCAGAAACTCCGAGACCATTTACACGCCGTTCAACATTGCTGACAGCCTGCTCCATCGTCGAGTCATTAAAATTTGTGCCCGGCACGACGCGCAACAGAACGCGCGAGCCACCTTGCAGGTCTAGACCTTGAACGACTTTAACGTCTTGATCTATGCCTAAAAAATTGATGTGGGGGTCAGTGGCGCTCATCCAGATGGTGAGCGCGGCAATGACCAGAATAATCACAAGCCAGAGGCGGTACCCTCTCATATGTTTTTGTCCTCTCAAATGACATTTTTACCCTAGTGGGGTTGAACTCGTTGCAAACCCAGCCATGATAACGCGGAGAGGGCGTAAATGGCAAGGGGATTTTTTATGACTCGTCAAAGTGGGCACAATTACGCGCGCCCACCTGTGTTGATCGTGTTATCCAGCCGAACTTTCCCCGGCGAGGCCGAGTTCTTCGGCAATTTCTTTCATGGCGGCCAGTACGCGCGGGACGTGTTCTTCCCATAAATCAATGCCGAGTGCATGGGCGGCTTCTTCGATTTCTTCACGATGGATGGCGGCGGCAAAGCTGCGATCTTTCCACTTGTTTTTCACCGATTTGATTTTGGTGATGTCTCGAATGTCTTTGGAGGGGCGGACCAGGGCAACGGCGGTCAGGAAGCCGGTCAGCTCATCTACGGCCACCAGTGATTTCTGCATCAGTGTGGTGGGTTCGACGCCGGTGCGTTCGGAGGCGTGGGCGGCGATGGCGTCAATAATGTCCTGATCAACGCCTTTTTCCTTGAGGATGCGCAGGCCAGTAAAAGGATGTCCATCCTCTTTGGTCATGTCGGGGTATTTTTCATAATCGAAATCGTGGATTAGCCCGGCTACACCCCATTTTTCAACATCTTCCTCGAAATGTTGGGCATAGGCGCGCATGGCGGCTTCAACGGCTTGCATGTGGTGGCGCAGACTTTCGGATGCGGTCCATTCGGTAACTAACGTCCAGGCTTCGTCGCGGTTCACTGATCGTAACTCCTTTAGATTTCACCACTGAGACACAAAGTACACAGAGTTTCGAAGATTAAAGGCAGAGAAAAGTATATCTAGCGGCGGAGGTTTTAACACTGCGGGGATGGGAATGCAAATCGGGGCGCTGCGGATGGTATCCCGACCAGTGCCCCGACGATAAGTGCTTATTTTGTTTGTTGTGTTTATGCTTCGGCGTCGTCCGCTTCGATAATTTCGCTGGTGTAGTGAATGGTGGCGGTGTGACGCAGCGTGGCCGCAGCGCCGCAATACTTATCGCGCGAAAGCTCGATGGCGCGATCCACCGCTTTTTGATCGATATTGTGGCCGGTCAAGATGAATTTCACCCAGATTTCGGTCCAAACTTTGGGATGTTCGTCGGCGCGGACACCCTCAACCTGGACCTCAAAGGCGGTCACATCTTGCTTTTTTTTGCGGAGAATGCTGATCACATCCATGGCCGTGCAGCCGCCGAGCGAGGTGAGCAGGAGCGACATGGGGCTGATCCCGGCATCGTGCCCGCCAGCTTCCTTTTTTGCATCAAGCGGAACGGTATAGCCATTGTCGTACCCGGTGAAGATCATCTCGTCACGCAGAATGACGGTGGAACGCTTTTTTTCAGACATGGGTTACCTCAGTGTGCTAATCAAAGTACAAATTTTAGATGCGTCGTGTGAGAAAATCGTTGCAGCCTCAAGCGTGCAACCTGCGATATAGTGCTGCATCTAATACTATACCTATGATCACTGCTTTGGGTTAAGCGCCAGGTTGCGTTATGATCGGGGCCATGTGTTATCAGTGGTATCTGAAAAAGAGTGATCATGTCAAATTTAGACGATCAAGCATTGGTCGAGCGACTGCAAGCCGGGGACCAGTTTGCTTATGCAGAATTGGTCGAGCAACACGCGGGGCAAGTGTACCGTTTGGCGCTGCGTATGATGGGTAATGAGGCTGATGCTGAAGATGTGTTGCAGGAAACGTTTCTAAGCGCGTTTAAGGCGATAGATCGTTTCGAAGGGCGATCCAGTTTGAGCACATGGTTGTACCGGATCGCTAACAATGCGGCGTTAATGCGGTTACGGCGCAACGAACCGGATCAAGTTTCGATTGATGAACCTGTTGAACGGGACGATGGCGATGTGATGCCGCGCCAGTTTTTCGATTTTTGCTGTTTGCCCGAAGATGATTTGATGCGGGACGAGGCACGCGCCGAAATGCAGCGTGCGGTTGATGAGTTGACTCCCACATTGCGCAGTGTGTTTATCATGCGCGACATTGAAGGGCTTTCGACGCAAGAAACAGCAGAGGCGCTTGATCTGTCGGTTTCGGCGGTGAAAAGTCGGTTGATGCGCGCGCGGTTGAAATTACGCGAACAATTGAGCGCTTATTTTGCGCAAGGGCCAGTGATTCCAGAAGCGAGGGCGTCGTCATGAGCAGCACCGATAACGTAGAACCGCACGAACACAAACATGATCATAAATCCGGCGGGTGTTACCCTTTGGAATACATCTCGGATTATGTTGATGGCGAGTTAGCTGATGAATTATGCCGGGAACTTGAAGCGCACATGGAGCATTGTGAGAACTGCCGGGTGGTGGTGAATACGATGACCAAAACGATCATGCTGTACCACCAACTGCCTGCGCCCGAAATGCCCGATGCGGTCAAGGAACGACTGTACAAAGTGCTGAATCTGGCTGATCTGCATCCGAAGGAAAATGGGGCAGAGTAGGGTGAAACCTTTAGCCGGATCGTGCATCTAAGTATGGGTATGCAACTTTGAAACTAACACGATATGTTGTGAGGTGTGATGATGGCGACTAAAGATAAGCCCAAAAAGAAAAAGCAGCGCGTGATTGTCTTTTCGACGCCGACGTGTACTTATTGCAACCGGGCCAAGCAGTATTTCCGGCAGCAGGGTGTACATTTCCGTGATGTGGATGTGAGTAAAGACCCCGCCGCCGCGCGGGATATGGTGCGCAAGAGTGGTCAGCAGGGTGTGCCCGTGATCGATATTAACGGCAAGATCATTGTGGGCTTCAACAAGCCGGAGATTGATAAACTACTGGAACTGTAGCGCGCACAGCGTTATCGGAGAAGAAGAGTAGGGGCGACTTTGCAAAGTCGCCCTGGGAGGGTTTGCAAACCCACCCCTACGAAAATCAGGTTCACCAACAATATCACAGGGGTATAGGACGGGTGAGCAAAATTAGGGCGTGTAGGTTTCGGTGGGCAAA
>JAFGJA010000627.1 GCA_016929355.1 Anaerolineae bacterium
ATGATGATGCAGGGGGATGGCTCCGCGTTTGCCAGCTTGATCTGTATCATCATCCTGGTGTCGGTGGTGATTGACAAAACATTTGGCTTTGGTTACATGCTTGATCCGGGGCCGTATACGCCGGAAGTCTGTCACGAGCAAATCTTTTTTGGCACGTATCTGATCCGGGTGGCGATGTTTGTGGGGCCGCTATCAATTGCCGGGATGACACAAAACCCGAAATCCCGTGGGGTCGCTATTGTGGCCGGGATTTCGGGCGGTGTGTACATGTTTGCGCGGTGGTACTACGATCAGCGAGACAGTCCGTATGAAGATATTGTCTGCTCTTCGTATATTGGCTTTTTCATGCTGGCCGCGCGGGTTTATTTAGGCTCCCGGTTCCGGTTGGGTACAATATACCGACACATTCCAGTCACGGTAACGGGGCAGCATTCCGCGCATAAGCTTGAAGTATAGGTCGCGCAGTTCGCCGACAATGGGTCCCATCTTGCCGGTTCCAACCGGACGGTGATCCACTTCGGTGATGGCTACAATCTGGACGCCGGTGCCACAGAAAAAGGCTTCGTCTGCAATAAAGACTTCGGTCCGGTCGATTTCGCGTGTCACCACGTCCAGGCCCATTTCTTCTTGCATCAACTGGATGATCGAGCGGCGGGTGATGCCTTCGAGAATATTGGCGTAAATCGGCGGGGTGATCACGACACCATCCCGCACCATGAAGAAATTCTCGGCGCTGCCTTCGGCAATATGTCCATTTTCGTTGAGCACCAGCGCTTCGTCAAACCCGGACAGCACCGCGTCGGATTTGATCAAGGCAGAGTTGGCATACGCGCCCGTGATTTTACCGCGGGCCGGGATCGTGTTGTCATCAATGCGCCGCCAGGATGAAAACGTCACACGCGACCCCTCTTCTTTTTCGATGTAACTGCCAAACGGCAGCGCAAACATCGTAAAATCGCAGTCCAGATCGTGCAGTTTGACGCCGATCTGCTCCGATGATTTGTAGATCAGTGGGCGGATGTAGATATCCTCGCCGTGATAGTTCTCCGTTTGCAGCAGTTGCAGCAAAATGTTGAGCATGGATTCCGGCGTATAAGGCAGGTCCATCAGCAACATTTTGCCCGAACGCAATATACGCTGGAAGTGATCCAGCGGGCGGAAAATAAATAGGTCTTCTTCCTCGTCATTCCAATAAGCACGCACGCCGCCAAACGCGCCCGTGCCATAATTCAAGGCATGGGTCATCACGCTGACTTTGGCCTCTTCTATCGGAACGATTTTGCCCTGGAAGTAAGCATACGAGGGTCCCATCAATGCAAGCTCCTAAACTTTTTAGCAAGAATATGTAATTTAATTATAGAGGTGTGGCCTGGCTGCGTAAACGAACCAACTAGAGCCAGTTCAGTCCACAAAGTCCAACAGGTCCGTGTGGGCCTGGCTCAAGTCGCTGTAAATGCCCTGCCGGTGTTCGGGCAGCAGTTGCGCAATCTGGTACATGGCTTGTTGAGTCATGGCGCGCATTTCATCGCGCGGGATGCGCTTGCGCCCCTCAGTCCGGAAACGGAAGGCGCGCCCAAACCGGATCGTGATCGGCGCGCGCCGCAGCCGTTTGAGTGAGGCCGGGAATTGTTCAGTGCCGTCGACGCCCACCGGCACGATCATCGCGTTGGCCTTGAGCGCAACATATGTCATGCCGTCTTTAGGCTCGGAGAGCGCTACCTGGCGTGTGCCTTCGGGCGCGATTAGAACCGGGTGTCCCTGGTTCAAGAGTTCGATCGTGCTGCCGAGTGCCTGCCGGTCCACTTCGCCGCGCCGCACCGGGTACACGCCCCACGTATCCGCCATCAACTTAACGATCGGGTTGGCGTAATTTTCCACCTTGGACATGGGCACCATGTACCGCGCGGTGATGGCTGCTGTCACGACAAACGGATCAAGGGCCGCGATATGATTCATGGCGACCAGCGTCGGCCCGGATTCCGGAAAAAGGTCCGTGCCGGTGATCTCGGCCTTGAACAACAGCCCAAACCCGATAGACCGCATCAGCTTTAGAAGCAAGCGGCGACGCCAGATATAGCGGTCCTGGTTGACGACGGTAGGATGAACGTGGGGGGACGCAGCGGATGTGTTCATGATGTGCGATTTAGCTCTCTTTCAATAAACGAACTTCTTTAGGCGTCAGATCGCGCCACTGGCCAGGGTGCAGATGGCCAACTTCTAACATGTCGATTTTAATGCGGATCAGACGTTTGACCGGGTGGCCGAGCAGGGAAGCCACACGCCGAATCTGTCGTTTGCGTCCTTCGCGCAAAACGATGTGCAGCCAGGTACCCTCTTCATCGCTAGATAGCAAGCGGACTTTCGCCGGGGCGGTGCGCTTGTTGTCCAGGATGACGCCATTTCGCCACGCCTCTAACGTTTCGCGCGTGGGCACATTTTCAACCAGCACGCGGTACGTTTTGCTGTGTTCGTAACGGGGATGCATCAGTTTGTTGGCCAGTTCGCCGTCATTGGTCAGCAGGATCAGCCCTTCGCTGTCTACATCGAGCCGCCCCACCGTGAAAATATGTCCTTCGTGCGGGATCAGGCTGCGCGCGGTGCGGCGTTTTTCCTGGGGGAGGGGCTTGTTGGTACAGATCACGCCGCGCGGTTTGTTCAGCAGAATGTACACAAATTCCGGCTTAGGATTGAGTGTGCGCCCATTGACCGTTACCACGTCGTGCGCCAGATCAGCCTTGTCGCCTAATTGGGCGACTTTACCGTTAACTTTCACCCGCCCTTCGCGGATTAACTCTTCGGCAGCACGGCGGGACGCGATCCCGGCCTGCGAAATGAGTTTTTGCAGTCGTTCGGCCATGTTATTACCCCGTATAGCGCACCACGACCAGCGTCGTATCGTCAAACGGTGGGGCGGCTCCCATGAATTGAATCACTGAAGCAGTGATGTGTTTCATAATGGTGCTGGCCGGTTGGCCAGCGTTGGCGCGCACGATCTCAACTAACCGATCTTCACCGTAGGGTTCCTGGGCGATATTCTCAGCCTCAGTCAATCCGTCGGTATAAAACACCAACACATCACCCGGATTGAGTTGGTAATCCACGGCTTCAACCGGTAGATCGTCAAACCAACCCAACGGACGCCCGCCGCGCGGCAGAAATTCATGTGTTTGTTGGCTGGTGCGGTAGAGCAGAGGGCGATTATGCCCGGCGTTGATGCCCGTTATCGCACCGCCGGGATGTAAAACGGTATAGTAAACGGTGACAAACATCCCCGACTGTGTATCGGTCAGGATCGTTTTGTTGGCGCGTTGCAGTGCTTCTGCCGGTTTTTCGGACGAAGTTGCTGTACCGCGAATCAAGCTGCGCGCAACAGCCATAAACAGCGCCGCCGGTGCGCCCTTGTCCGATACGTCCGCAACGATCACGCCCAGATCGGAGTCCCCCAGTTCGAAGCAGTCATAAAAGTCACCCGCGACCTCGCGCGCCGAGCGCCAATCCGCCGCGATCTCATAGCCAGGTCGGGTGGGGAGTTCAGTCGGCAGCAGGCCGCGCTGGATGTCTTTGGCCATCTGGAGTTCTTTTTCCATGCGGCC
>JAFGJA010000099.1 GCA_016929355.1 Anaerolineae bacterium
CTAAACCGTATTGCCCCTAAATCCCCTCCCCACTTAGTGGAGAGGGGACTTGACGGTTCGCCTGACTCCCCCTCTCCGTGTTGGGAGAGGGGGCCGGGGGGTGAGGTAAATACGGCGAGCAATCGTTACCACAACAACTTCTCAAACTGCATCAACACGCCCCTACCGGGCGGGTCTGCGTTTCGCCCCTACCGCAACGTTCGATTAACCCTCACTCCTCCCAATCTTCCAAATACGCTTGTTCGTCTTCGATATTGCGCGGATAGCGACGCTTATGCAGTTTAGCCACGCGCGCCCGCAGCTTGTGATGATCGCTCTCTTCATAGGTGATATTGCGCGCCACCACGCGCCGCTCCGGGGAAGCAAACAGCACCACATCGGATTCAACCACGCGCCCCGGCATCACGATCAGGCCCGATCCCAAGCGGGAATTATGGCCCACGCAGCCGCCTAACACACCCTGCCCCGTATCCTCTAATTCATCGAAGGCATTGAGCGCGCGCAAGGGAGCCGGTAGCAGGTTGAAATCGGTGAACGTGACCCCCGCACCGACAAAACTGTTGCGCCCCACCACGCACATTTGCAGACACGTATTCTGCGCCACAATCGAATATTCCATCAGCGTCGTCAGATAGAGCGCAGCACGGAACGGCAAAAAGCAGTTATTGCCGATCACGCTCAACATCAACTGGCAGCCCTGGTCAATCGTCACGTTATCGCCAATCGCACAGTTATCGATCACCACACCCGGCCCGATGTAACACTTGCGCCCGATGGTCGTCGGCCCCAGAATCGTCGCGGAGGGATCGATCACCGTGCCCTCGCCCACGCTCACCACGCGCGAACACGACAACACCTGTTTTTGTTCCAGAATCGCCAGAAACAACATACGCAGCGCGATCATATTATGTTCGCTTATTTGATTTTCGAAGCGTTTCCCGCGCGAAAACACGCCCATGATGCTGTTGCCATAAAACAGATGGACCCAGCTATCAATCGAGAGGCAGGATCGCTCGGTCAGTAAATGGGTCAGGTCCAACCCGCGCCCAATGCCCGCCCCATCTTGTTCAGCTTCGACATTCGCCATCGAGTCCGGCACGTTATAAAAACCGACTTCCTGAAATCCGCTCTCAATCGGCACGGGACGCCATTTGTGTTTGTCCACATAACCCGCCGGGAAATACCACAAATCGAGCGGATAATAGAGCACTTTGCCCTCAGTGTCCCTGACCGCATTCAAGCGCGAGAGCGGCACGGTGTAGCGCTGCCACGCCTTATCGGAAGCGGGCAAAACGGCCCGGCTCGGCAGTTGGCTGGCATAAGCCTGTTCGTAAAACGCCTCAAAAAATTCTTCGTCAAAATATAAATTATCCCGGTACACGACGATCTCATCATCCGAGTGCGCGCGCTGGGGCAGTTCGTCAATCGACTTGAGCGGCATTTCCACATTGGTCGAGCCGCAAATTCTGTCGAGTGTCTCCGAATGGTGCATCTTAAGCGGGCGATTCAAAATACTGAGTTCGCGCCCTGGTTCGTTAAAGGGCGTGATCAGGTGATTATCTTCAATCACAAACCGGCGTGGGTTCGATTTGCGAAATCGGCGCATAGCTCCAACTCGTTTCCCGATATTATTTGGCGAGTGTTTATAATTAAAGTATCCCGCATTTGGGGTGATGTAGCAACTTTGGTCGATGGGGATAGGCTAACCCGGTCCGCGTGATCAGCTTGTTTTGATGAACAGCCAGTCGCGCAGCGTGGTCACAAACCGCTCCGGCGAATCGAGCATGATGAAGTGTCCGGCATCTTCGAACCATTCGATCTGGGCATGGGGCACGCCCGCTTTGAGGATTTTGTTTTCGCTGGGGCGCACAATAATATCCCGCTTGCCATACATGCCCAGCGTCGGCACTTTGATTTTATTGAGATCAGGCCGCAGATCCGTTTCGCGCAGCGTGCCGATACTCTGGAAAAACGATTCCATGCTGATTTTCGAAACATCTTTGACCATCATATGGGACATCGCCTGCCCATCTTTCGCCATGAAGTAGCTGTAACCACGCAAAAACAGCAGCAGACCACGCCCGCCAAACAACCAGAACACCGACGCCACCGTCGGATTACCGGACAGCTTGAGCAGCAGATTCAGCGAACTGCCATTAACCGGCGAACCGATCACGCAGACCTTAACGACTTTTTCGGGGTATTGAATCGCGGTACTGAGCGAGACCGTCCCGCCCATCGAGTGCCCGATCAAGGGCGCTTTTTTGATCCCCAGCCGTTCCATAAACTGGTAGACCATCTCAACATAGTGCGGCACGGTGAACGCTTCGGGCGGCAAATGGGGACTGGTATCATCCAGGCTGGAAACCACCCCCGAATCGCCAAACCCAAAAAAATCGAGGGCATAGGTGCGAAAATCGCGCCCTAACACCTCGATGGTATAGCGCCAGAGTTCCCATGAGCCTAACCACCCGTGCAGCAGGAGCACCGGGCGACCCCGCCCATAGGTTTCATAATGAATAATGCCTGGATCCGTGACAAGTGATGGCACGTTTGGTCCACCTCTAGACCGCGAGAATACAACCTACGCTCAGAATGCGCGCACAACCACCCCTACGCCCTAGCGAGCGTCGGGTGGTTGCTGCCGGCTATGCGGAAAGCCGGGGAATTAAGTCTGTCGGTGACCGCCTGCGAATCAGGTATCCATCTCTTCAAGAATGGAGTACAGCAGTTCCAACAGGACGTTTTTGACGCTTTCCTTCTCGGTGGCGATGCACGGCAGCAGTTTCACGTTTTCTTCAATGCGCAGGGCGATCCGCAAATCTTCCGGGGCCCAGGCTTCCGGGTGATCCTGTTTGTTCGCGGCCACGACATAGGGCGTCGGGGCATAGGCGCGGAACGTTTCGAGAATACTCTTCGCTTCGCGGAATGTTTCCGGTTTGGCACTGTCTACCATCACCACAAAGCCGAGCATCCCTTCCGCCAGAATCTCCCACATGAAGTCGAAACGGCGCTGACCGGGCGTACCAAAGAGATACAGGACGAGATCGTCATCAACCGTAATACGGCCAAAGTCCATCGCCACTGTAGTTTGCTCTTTGGTTTCGAATTCCGCCGACCCAGCAGCAATCTTTTCGTCGGTGGTCACAACATCAATTTCACTGATCGAGCGGATAAATTCGGTCTTGCCCGCGCTGAAGGGGCCGGTGATGACCATTTTGACGGTTTGCATGGGCATGGTCGGTCTCACTCTTCCATATGATAAATGCACCTACCGCCGACAACCGGCGAGCAGGTCTCCCCAAATAAAAACGTTAGGCTTCTTTGATTTTTGCAATCAAACGTTGCACTACACTCTTTTCAATCGCTGGCGCTTTGGCTTGCCGACGCGACGCGCGTGTCGGGGTCTTCTGCGCTGGCGCTTGCATTCCGGGCGGCTTGACCAATTCGACGAGGCCCGCTTGCAAAAGCCCATAGACCACGCGCCGAATCTCGGTATCGGTCATATTGCAGGCTTTGGCAATCTGCCGGATAGAATTTTTCGGGTTGATAAACGAAACGACGCGCCATTCTTCGACGCCCAGATGAATACCCCGAAACTTATCCCCCGGTGCGTCGGGGAATTTTAACGCCATGTCCAGATTTGGCAACTCGTCTTC
Source organism: Anaerolineae bacterium (assembly GCA_016929355.1). Classification (GTDB taxonomy): domain Bacteria; phylum Chloroflexota; class Anaerolineae; order Aggregatilineales; family Aggregatilineaceae; genus JAFGJA01. The sequence continues at coordinate 3,660 of JAFGJA010000099.1, forward strand.
GAGCGGCTTCACTTCCTGCGCGCGCCGTGTGCCTTCGATGATCACATTTTTCAGATCAATCGGCACGGTAATTTTTTCCGGCGGCGGCAGCACATTTTCCTCAAAAGCAAAGGGTTCTTCATTCCAGGTCATCACATCATACACAATATCCAGCGTATGCTGTTGGATGCTGCGCACGACATCGATCTGGGTCACATAGTTGGCATTAATCAACATCAGCGCCAGGGCTTTATCGGAATACTTGGCGCCCCGCTCCCGAATCACGCGGGCCTGATCCGCATTCAATTTCCCGGCTTTATGCAACACGTTCGCCAGATGACCATCGGTATTGCCCGTTGCCGCCAGCACTAACTGCCCATCTTTGAAAGCGATTTGAACTCGTTCCTGACCCGGCACAACTTTGGGGCGTCTGTCTTCTTCACGGCCTGTCCCAGCATCAACAAATTCGCCCGCAACCACCACCGGCTCATAGACATGCAGCGTGCCTGATTTACGCGCCAGATTGATCAGGTTTAGAATTTGGGTTGTGCTAAAGTCCGCCAGATTTCCTTTAAGCGCCATGTTTGTTCGTTCCTACCCTGAATTAAATTCCTAACGGCGGCAAGAAACTACTAGCGGCATTATACACTGCTGCCAGAATCGCGTCAACCACCCCCCAAGACGGGGTAAAGCCACCGTTGAAACCGCCAACAATTGAGATTGCCGCCCAGCCGGGCGACACGTTTATGCTCTATCTCAATACTACATTTAACCTTGACGCTATTCATTATAAGCCAAGTTTACCAAAATTGGGTAGTCCACTCAACCGTATTCATGTATTTTTGATACGATCAAGCAGAGGCTCATTATGAAAAACACAAGTGGTTCCATCGGGTGTGGCGTGGTTATCGTGATCCTGACCTGCGCGCTGGCCGCGTGTTCGGCGCTGGATTCGTCACCTGATTCTATTCAGATTACCGCCACACCGGACCCAACATTACACGCCAATTTCACAGAGGCCACCGCCGACGCGGCAGGGCTGACGATGGATGCTGTGCCGACGGTGGACCCGGCCAATCCGGTGAATCCGCTCACTGGACTGCGCGTGGCCGATCCCGCCGTGTTGCAGCGCCGCCCGTTGGCGATCAAAATTTCCAATGCCCCGGCGGTAGTGCGTCCGCAAGCCGGGATCGGGGCCGCCGATCTCGTTTTTGAGCATTACGTTGAGGGGAATCTGACGCGCTTTACGGCGATTTTCTGGACCAACACCCCGCCGCGTGTGGGATCGGTGCGCAGCGCGCGCTTGATCGATCTCGAACTCCCCGCCATGTACGATACACTGTTCGCCTATTCCGGCGCGGCAGAACCGATCCGCCAACGAATCGCGGACTTGCCCTTCGCGCCGCGTGCCTATGAAGGCGTCACCACCGGCGAACCGCTCTATTATCGTGATCCCACGCGGGAAGCGCCGCATAACCTGTTTGCGATTCCGGCAGCGATCTGGGCACGCGCCAGCGCCGACGGGGTGAACGATCCGCCGGAACAGTTGGATCAGATGTTGTTCGCCCCTACCTTACCCGGCGATCCGGCTGATATAGCTGATATAGTTGATCGGGCGGCGGGGCAAATCGTGACCATTGACTATGGCCCGGATACTGTGCGCTGGGTGTATGACGCGGCCAGCGCACGCTATTGGCGCACCGTGAACGGCGAACCGCATACCGACGCGAATACCCGTGCGCAGGTCAGCGCGGCGAATGTGGTCCTGATCTACGCGCATCACCAGGAAGATTTGAGCATCGTCGAAAGTGAATGGCAGGGCAACAAGGATTTTTCCATCGAAATCCAAATCTGGACGCTTGGCCCGGCGATCATCCTGCGCGACGGATACCGGATCGATGGTTATTGGATGCGCTGGGAGGAAGACACCATGCTCAGTTTTTGGCGGGATGAGGCCGCGACTCAACAGATCGCGCTCAAACCGGGCAATACGTGGTTCCAGGTGGTTCCACTTGACTTCGCCGATGTGCAAATCGAGTAGTAGAATAGGAGTCACCAGCACGGACAAACGGATCATATTTTAGGCGCGTATCTTTAGGACAAACAACCATGCAAGACCCCTCAACTCAAATCTGGTGGATGTTGTTTATCATCAGCAGCGCAATGACCGGCTATTATGGGGCCATCGTGGGGGGCGTCTTCAAAGATTCGCTGATGTCGCAGTTCCGCAAATATGGCGAAGAAAATCGTATCTATCCGGTGGTCCGGTTATTGGGCGTCGCCGGGCTGACCAGCATGATTCTGGTGTCGCTGCTGCCCCACATTAACCCGGCTTACCTTCGGGAGCTATTCCCACGCAGCATTTTTGTCTTGCTGGCCTTTGCCTTTTGGGGCGCGGCGCTGGTGGTGCTGCAACAGCCCACGCTGCGGCAAAGTTTCCCCTATTGGTACTTTGAACTGCTCCGCACAACCTCGCGCCAGGAACGCCGCCAGATTGGGTATGCGTGGCTGCGCATACCGCGCCTGATGCGGCTGCGGCTCAATGGGGATCAAAGCGCGTTCCGTGTCTGGGCCGAACTGGTGCGCCTGACCGTGATCTACGGCGCACACGATCCCGATAGCCCCTGGGATGTGTGGACGTGA
>JAFGJA010000100.1 GCA_016929355.1 Anaerolineae bacterium
CCAGGGTTTTGTAGGGGTAGGGCTTGCTCTACCCTCGTGCTTGGGCGGAGCAAGCCCCGCCCCTACGAAAAAATATTGGTCCAGTTAAGTCTCAATGTCTTTAGGGGGAGGGGCTAACTTACCAATTCGCGGTGCAGCACCCACTTGAGCGACCATTCGCCCTCGATGTAATCCAGACACGCTGTGGTCGAAGTCGCAAACCAGACCGGCGTCCGGCCCATGTTGATCAGCAGCATCGCCGCGACCAACCGCTCCATAAACGGGTTGTGCCCGACCAGCATCACCGGTTCCGGCTCATAGCGCAGTTCGCGCGCTAAGGGCGCAACCGGATCGGCATAATGCAGCCCGCGCACCGCGATCACGCCATCGCGCGGATCGAGCAATTCGCCTAGAATCTCGGCGGTTTGCTGTGCCCGCACCAGGCCACTGTGCCGGATTTGCACGACTTTGATCCCGGCTTCAGCCAGTAATTTCCCCACGTTCGCCACATCCTCACGCCCGCGATCCGTCAGGGGACGGGCCGCGTCGGTGGGGATTGTCGGGTCTTTGGATGCTTTGCCATGTCGCACTAAAATCACGCGCATAATGTTATCTCCCCCAGTTCAGGCATTAAGCGTCGGGTTCCCAGGGACGCCGCCTGCCGCGTTTTTCATGGTTCTCACGCTTCAAATATACCAGATTATCGGACTTTTCCGGCACTTTTTGGATCGCGTCCCAAAATTCGTCATGACTCAGCGCCGCGAAATCTTTTGTTGTGACGCGATAGGCGCGCGTTTTCATGTAGAGGAACAGGCGCTCGCCGCGTTCCTTTTGCAAGCGGGTGGCTGCGAGGGGCAACAGCAAATCGTCCCGCGCCTCAAAGCGCCCCTTGACCTCGACCCAGCATGTGAGTTCGGGCAGATAAAAATCGATCAGATAGCGCCCGCCGCCGATGCGTTCCGGTTCGTATTCCCAGGCGATGCCGCGCGCATCGAGTGCTTTGGCGAATTCCACCTCGAACAATGAGCGCATCAATTTGCCCTGATACACGCTCTCAATCGCCGGTTTGCGGGGCGTTATGCTACGATTAACGTGTGGTCCGTGTGCTGCTTTTTTTGTCATAATATTGTTTATATTGAACACCGTATTAGTTGGCTTGTATTTTTTTCCGGCAACGCTCAAAATGGTACTATGAAGTTGCTGTTTCAGCTACACCTATCGAGTGGGAAGAGGTTTGCCATGAACGATAGTGAAAAAACTAAAGAGCAGCTTATGGCGGAATTGGTCGATCTGCGCCAGCAATTTGCTCAATTACAGGCCGCCGAAGCGGAATTGGTGCGCAGTAAAGAAATAGTACAGCAAACCCAGCAGCAGTTGCAAGATATGTTTGATCATACCCCGGCGGCGGTGTATGTGAAGGATATGCAGGGCCGGTTCATTTTTATAAATCGGGTGGTTTGCGAACGGATGGAGCTTTGTGCCGATGACATCCTGGGTAAAACGCTGGGCGAAAGCGCCCCGCATGTGCGCAGCGCGCCCGATGGGGTATGGGAACCAAATGAACGCGAGGTGCTTGCCAGTGGAAAACCGACTCTTTTCGAAGAATTAGGCCGATCAACCGGGCGGGCCTATTTAGCCACCAAGTTTTTATTGTACGATGCCGATGGCAAACCGTATGCGTTGTGTAACAGTTCGCTTGACATCACTCAGCGTAAGCAAATGGAGAATGCGTTACAGCAGTCGTTTGAACATCTGCAAACCTTACATGAAATTGATCAGGCTATTTTGCAAGCGCAATCACCGGAAGAAATAGCCGTTGGTGCTTTACAGTATATAGGCCGTGTCGTGGCCTGTTCACGGGCCAGTGTCGCCACGTTCGATTTTGTTACGGGTGAAGGCACGTTATTGGCGGTGCGTCGCAAAGAGCAATCGCGGCTGATCGCCGGAATGAAACTGCCCTTATATACCTTCAGTATTCCTGACGAAATGAAGCAGGGTAAAATTAATGTGATTGACGATATTCGCACGGAGGCGCATCTTTCGTCGAATCTGCGTATCTTACGGGAGGAAGGGCTGCGTGCTTCTTTGAGTGCGCCACTCATTGCCCAAAATCAATTGATTGGCGCGGTGTATCTAGGTTCCGATCAACCCGGAGTCTTTACCGCCGATCACGTCGAAGTGGTCCGCAAAATAGCAGACCAGATTGCCATCGCTGTTCACCAAGCGCATTTATACGAGCAAATCCAACATCATGCGGAACAGCTCGAAATCCGCGTGGCGGAGCGTACCGCTAAACTCCAACGGGCGAATGAGGAACTGCGCGTCCTGGGGCGGGTGAAGGATGAATTTGTGGATAATGTTTCGCACGAACTGCGCACCCCCATCACGAATTTAAAACTGCGTCATAATTTGTTAGAGGCGCGCCCGGATAAAGCCGCGCATTATCTGGCTGTGATGCGCCGCGAAACCGAACGCCTCGAACACATTGTTGATAGTTTGCTGTACCTGTCGCGCCTGGATCAAGGCCGCGTGGCCTGGAATCCAGTGCGGGTTGATCTCAACCGGATCACGTCACAGTTAGTGCAGGATCGCACCGCCTTTGCCCAGAACCGGGAATTGATTCTGACCTTTAACGGCACATCGCCGCTCCCGGTGGTCGAAGCGGATATTGCGCTGGTGGAACAGGCGCTGAGCATTTTACTGACAAACTCGTTCAACTATACGCCGGCTGGTGGGCGTGTTGAGGTGATGACAACCGCGCGCAAAACGGATCGCCAACAATGGGTGATCATAAGTGTCAGCGATACCGGGTTGGGTATTCGGCCTGATGAGCAAGATCGTCTCTTTGAGCGCTTTTTTCGCGGCTCTGCGGGACGCGAATCCGGTGCGCCGGGAACCGGGTTGGGTTTATCCATCGTGCAGGAAATTGTGACCCGGCATCAGGGGCAAATTGATGTGGCTAGCGAAGGTGTGCCGGGGCGAGGATCGACGTTTAATCTCTGGCTGCCGGTGGCTGAATAACCGGAGTCGTTATGCCTCGTCTGGCTCAAAACACCATCGATGGGCATATCACGCGCGGCAAAACGGCGCGTAATCGTCTGCGCCGCGTGGATAATTTTCTGCTTATCACTGAGGGGCCACTTTTGCGCCGGGCGGATCGTGCGTTTGCCGGATCGCTGGTCGTTGATCTGGGCTATGGGGCGGAACCGTTCACCACGCTCGAAAGCGCCGCGCGGCTGCGACGTGCCAACCCGCATTTACCCATGCTCGGCGTTGAGATCGAGCCGGAGCGGGTGGCGCGAGCAGCCCCCTACGCCGACGATCTGACCACTTTTCGCCTGGGCGGATTCAACCTCCCCTTGTATCCTGGCGAATCTGTGCGCCTGATCCGCGCGTTTAACGTGCTGCGCCAATATGACGAGGCCGACGTAACCGGCGCGTGGCAAACGCTGGCCCGCTCTGTGTTACCGGGCGGCCTGATCATCGAGGGCACATCCGATCCATTTGGGCAAATCTGGGTGGCAAATCTGCTGCGCCGCGCCACTGCTGCGTTGATCGTTGAGGGGCTAATCTTCAGTACGAATTTCCGCCAGGGGTTCGATCCGGCCATGTTCCAACCGGTGCTGCCCAAAAATCACATTCACCGTATGCTGCCCGGCGAGCCGATTTTTGCTTTCATGGCGGCGTGGAAACAGGCCGCACGCGCCACCATCGCTCACCGGGAGTGGGGACTGCGCCAGTGGTACGCCGCCAGCGCGCACGCGCTCGCCGATCAGGGCTATGCTGTCGATACGCGCCCAAAATTACTGCGGCGCGGCTATGTCGTGTGGCGCGATCCGCATGTGCTGCGGCTCTAGCCGGTGATCAGGCAAAATGACCGGGATCAGATACCACCTTTGCCCGCCACAGCGATCCATTCGTGTGCAGTTCAAATACGCGCCCATCGGCGACCATCACCAGCATGTGAATCCCATCATCGTGTCGCCAGCGCCGCCCGTGATTGATGATCCGCAGCGTGACACCGTTCCAGCGCAGCGTTGAGGGGACCGGCCACCCATCCGGCGTATAATAGGCTTCGACTGTCGTTACACTGAAACTCATAGCTTGCCATCCAGGTAATCTAACAGCAGTTGCAGCGCCGCCGCCGCCGATGATTCCCGGTTTTGCGCGCGATCTCCATCGAACACGAAGCGCCGCACCCAGTCCCCCTCCGCCGCGCTCAGGCCGATGTACGTCAACCCGATGGGTTTGGATTCGCTGCCGCCGCTTGGTCCGGCAATGCCCGTCACACTGATCGCCACATCGACGCCAAACACGCGCCGCGCACCCTGCGCCATCACGCGCGCTACGGGTTCGCTCACTGAGCCATGTACAAACATCATGTGTTCGCTCACACCGAGGATGGTCCGTTTGGCCGCATACGAATAGGTCACTGCGCCGCCCGTAAAATACGCTGAACTGCCGGGTAGGTCGGTCAGTTGTTTGGCGATCAAGCCCCCGGTACACGATTCGGCGGTGGCAATGGTTTTTCCGGTAGCGATCAGCCGGTCTACGACCTGATCCAGTACATTCTCGCTCATGATTCCCCATCCTCGTTTTCTATAGCATTCCCCGCAGCTGGCTTGAGTGTGTATTCCCACTCACAATAACGATGTGCAACCGGATCGGGCGGGCAGGCCACGCAGCGCATCTGAATGCGCGGATCGATGGTCTGCGCAAATTTGCCGAATTCGATCATTCCGACTTCCTTGCACGGAAACGGCGCTAATCCTTTGCGTTCGCGTGTGGTCTGTACCCTGCATTTTACCATGCGAAAGCGCAGCGTGTGCGCGTCGATCCATTCGATTTCCTGTTCGTTGACGCGCGCATACATCCGGTATGGGAATGCTTGAGCTAACGCTGCTAAACCACCGCTTGCGGGTATATCAAACGTGCGCATGATGCGCTGTGCTTCGGCAACGGCGAAGCGTTCCCAGGCGCGTTTGTCCATCGCAATAGCGGCATCCATCCCATACGTTTCTTCAACCGCTAAAAACCATGTGCCATCCATCGCCAGCCAGTTTTTCGCGTATACATCCAGTAATTTGAGCAGGTCTTCCCGTGAAAGTGAGTTGTGTGGGTCCATGTATTTTGCATCTCGTGTGAGTCGGTCAGTGTGCCCAGTGTACCACCGGGGCGGGGGGTTGATCTATACCGGATTGGGCGTTAGAGAAAATTAAGCCTTGACGTACCCTAAACGCTCTGGTAACATGATCGCACCAACGATGCGGGGTAGAGCAGTGGCAGCTCGTCGGGCTCATAACCCGGAGGTCGCTGGTTCGAATCCAGCCCCCGCTATACGAAAAATCCCCAGGCTTGCGCGTCTGGGGATTTTTTTCTTTTTGGTAACGTTTGCTGATTCTCCGTCGTCTGCTTTGTGGTGAGGAGAATCGTGCCCTTCCTGACTCCCCCTCGCCATGCGTGGAGAGGGGGCCGGGGGGTGAGGTTAACCCTCTTCTTCGGTGGCTTCGGTTTCTTCAACCTCGTCTTTGTCGCTCTCAACAACTTTTTTCGCCTCGTCACGGACCATCTTCACCACGTCCTTGAGTCCGCTTAAGCCGACGGTTTTCATGAATTTTTCGTACACTTCGGAATCTTTGGCTTCGCCACCGCTCGCAAAATAGAATTTGGCCGCGCGCCCCAAACCGAGCGTAATCATCGCATTCAGCACACCATTCATCGTGATCGCCAACGGCAGCCCGATTCCGGTCAGGGCGAGGCCGGTAGCTAGCAGTTTGAGCGAGCCGAGCGTCACCGCCGAACTTTCGATCACGCGCTGGACAAATTTGCGTGTTTGGTTGTCGTCCCATTCCATGTCGTAGATCAGCGCCAAACCGCCGATCATCGCGCCGTTGGCGACCACCAACGTGGTGATGTCACCCAGTAGGGGCAAAGCACCCATCGCCGCCGTTGAAACCACTGCGCCGAGAATGACATTATCGGCCTTCTTTTCCTGTGAAGTCATCTCTTTTTCTCCTGATAAAACTCGAAATTTGGTGTGACTATGCCAAAATAGGCCATGCGGCCCTACCATACTATACGTTGGTCGGCCCGCTTTGGTTCCACTGCGTCCGAGTCGATTCATGGTATACTTCCGGTGCGGTGGGGCTAACTCTCTTTAACGCTGGCCCCAACATCGTAACGCTTATTTTAAGTGGGTGATCATGTTCGATTCTTTCATTTTCAATGACGATCTGGCTTTGTACACGGCGATAGGTTTTTTGTTGTATACCGCGTTTCTGGTGATTGTCGTCCGGCGATTTTTGTCGCCGTTTAGCTTCAAAACCTTAGTGTTTTTGACTGTGCTGAACTGCGTGATCTTATTATTCAGCCGCGCGCCCTGGAATGGTGATCCTGACTGGGCCGGATTCTGGCAGTGGTTCCGCAGCGTGAACGGTGAATATAATCCCTTAGCCAGTTTCTCAACGGCCCAACTCTTAGGGGTCGGTGTGGGCGGGTTAGTGATCGGGCTGTGGGCCTCATCTCTCGCATGGTGGGGGCGTGTCTATTGGGTGATCGCCGGGCTGATCTTCGGCGGGATGGCGGTGGACGAATACCATGTGCTGCATGAGGGGCATAACTGGATGCCAGTCTATGCGGCGCTGGTGGCAAGTGTGGTGATCGGCGGGGCGGCGGTGTTCTGGTTTGGGTTGAAGCGCCAAACCTGGCCCGCATTTGTGTTGATGTTGGGCGGACTCGGCTTTTCCGCGCTGGGGAGTGCCGTTTTGGAAAAGGAAGCGGCCCGGCGCTGCACCGATGTGCCCGGTCTGGTGAATATCTGCCAGCATTTCCCGTTTCTGGAAGAAATGTTTGAACTGGTGGGGATCAGTCTGGTGGTGGCCGGGGTGCTTTCGTTGGCGCAGCAGATCATCCTGCCGCCGACCTGGACGCGCGCCCGCCGGGGTTTTCTTGCGGGTGTGGCGGTGAGCCTGAGCTTATTACTGTCTACGTTCTGGTTAGTGCCCCGCCTGGAAGCGCATTTTATAGCGAATACGGTGGACGTGCGGTATATGGACCAACACCTCGCGCTGGTCGGATATACCGTTCCCGAAAAAGGATTTAAGCCGGGAGATAAGGTCGAACTGGCGTTTTTCTGGGAAGCGAAGGATTGGGTTCCACTCAATTTTAATATGTCCGCTCAATTGCTGACCTATCCCAATGCGGAGTTTGTGACCTCGGAAAGCGTGCTGGTGATCGATCCGCTCTCCTCAAGCTGGCCCCCTGGTTTCCTATCCAAAAAATCGGCCACGCTGACCATTCCCGACGATGTGATCACGCCAGCGAGTTTGAGCGTGTCCGCGCCGATCTGGTACGCCTCCCGCAAAATGCAAAATTTAGAGGGCGTGACCATTGACCAGAGCAGCGTGCCGTTGTTTTCTGAAACCTTGCCCGATCTGGCGCATATCGCCGTGCTGCCGGTTGACGCGCCGCCTGATCCGCCGCATGAAACGAAAGTGCGTTTTGCCGCCGGTTTTACGCTGGCGGGCTACGCCTTGCCGGAGGAAGTCACCGGTTCGCTGGTGGTAAGTTTCTGGTGGAAAGGTGATGCTAACGGAGATATGGCGTTGACCCAGGCGTTTCACCTGTACGATACCGCGAG
>JAFGJA010000101.1 GCA_016929355.1 Anaerolineae bacterium
ATGATCACAGTCTGGCAATTCAAAACAAAGACGTTTTGGGGCGCAGCCGGCTGGAAAGAGGCCGCGACCCTGACCGGCCACACATTCGGCGTCGAAGTGATTAAACCCGTTCCTGGCAAAGCTTTCATCATAACTGGCGACCGCAACGGTGTGATGCAGGTTTGGGACACGACCGACTGGCAGTTGATAGCGAGTTTGAAGGTGAACGGAACGCTCTGCAACTCGGTCACAATCTCCCCAGATGGCTTGTGTCTCGCTGCAATCGAAACCGTGGCGGTCTATTTACACACCACAGTCAAGATCTGGGCGACAGCAACCTGGCAGGAAATCGCCCAGGTGACGGTTGAGAGTCCGACGCCAGTGTCGTCGCTGGCGTTTACGGCAGATTCCAAATATCTGTTAGCGGGCGGCAGCGGTCTGTTCGTGATCCACACGAGCAATTGGCAGGTCGGACTGCACGTGCCCGGCGCAGGTGATGTGCGGACAATAGCAGTATTTCCCGACGGCAAACATGTGCTGGCTGGCGTCAACATCTGGAAGCTTGATTGGGGAAATTTGTGTAAGTAACGACTAATATGGCATTCTAACAACTCGTGGAAGGTAATTTATTGTAGTCTTTGGTTTTTAAAGGTGTTACGGCCTCAAGTTCACTCCGCATAGTTAAGTCTTTGAGATCAGTTGGATTGAGCGCAATTTACTCCTCATGAAAGCGATACCCCAGTTATTTCGTCGGCTCGGCATGGATGGTCGGTTCGATATGCAATTGACGGCGTAATTCCTGTTCAATGGTGGTCACGATCGCATGCGCCTGATGCAGTGGATACGCGGCGTTCAGTCGGATATGGAACGTCACTTCCGTATGGTCGCCGTAGCGATGCACGTGCGTATGATGCAATTCGGAGGTTTCCGGGGCAGTCTCCTGCACCACTTGAAAAATTTGCTGCTCTAACTCCGCTGTCATTGGTTCGCCTAATAAACTATCCGCCGCATCTTTGATGATACTAAACGCGGCGTAAATGATCAGCAATGAGACGCCCAGGCCGAGCACGCCGTCAATCCACCAGAACTTTGCGCCAAACAGCCCGCCCACCACGATTAAGGCCGACGCAATCGCATCACTGCGATGGTGCCAGCCATCGGCCAGTAACGCCTGCGAGTTGATCTTCTTGCCGGCCCAGATCGAGAATTGTGCGAGTGCTTCTTTCAGGAGAATCGAAAGTACAAATACGAGGATCCCTATCAGTTTGAAGGTCACGGCATGGTGATTACGCAATTGCTCATAGGAGTCTTGCAGAAAATTCAACCCCACCACCGCCAATAACGTGCCGATGATAATGGCCGACACTAATTCGGCGCGGCCATGCCCAAACGGGTGTTCTTTGTCTTTGGGTTTCCCGGCGATCCAAAAGCCGAATAATACCACCGCCGACGTCAGCGTATCGGACAGCGTATGCCAGGCATCAGCGATCATGGCGATCGATCCCAGACTCATCCCGGCCCAGAGTTTGAACCCGAACAGGACGGTGTTCACGATGGCTGAAAGCCATCCTTCCACATAGCCCAGACGTTGTTTTTCGGTTGTCATCCGTCACTCCTGTTCTTTCAAGAGTTAAGCCCGGAGCTTACGGTAACCCGTTTGACGATTTTGTGTAATTCACGCAGCCAAAGCACGGAACTGGCCACAACGATGCAGCGCAGCCAATCGCCGAAACTCAAACTGACGGTTGAAAACGCTTGCTGCAAAAACGGGATGTAAATAACGGCCGCTTGCGCCAAGACTGATACCAGAATCGCGCCCCACAGCCAGGTGTTTGAGAACAGTCCGACGAACGCGCTCCGTTCATCCGAACGGGCGTTAAAGATGTTAAAGATCTGAAAAAACACGAGCGTCGTAAACGCCATCGTCTGGGCGTAAGGCAGACTTCCTGCGCCTTCAATCAGACCGCCGGGCAAATTGGCATCGAGCATGAGCAGTGTGCCCGCCGCCACGACCACACCGACGAAGAAGATGCCCACCCACATGCTGCGAGTAATCACCCCTTCGCTCCGCGGACGCGGCGGTTCGTTCATGAATCCGGCATCCGCCGGATCAACACCGAGCGCCAGCGCGGGCGCGCCATCGGATACGAGGTTAATCCACAGAATCTGCGTTGCCAGCAACGGCAGCACCAGCCCGCCATGACCGCCTGCTGTCAGATCAATCACCTCCGCCAATAGCACGCCGAAAAACATTGTCAGCACTTCTCCAATGTTCGACGACAGCAGATAGCGCAAGAACTTGCGGATGTTGGCGAAAATCGTGCGTCCTTCTTCGACCGCCGCGACAATGGTTGCGAAATTGTCGTCGGCTAACACCATATCTGCGGCTTCTTTAGACACATCCGTTCCGGTAATGCCCATAGCCACGCCGATGTCGGCGGTTTTCAAAGCAGGCGCATCGTTGACGCCGTCGCCGGTCATCGCCGTGGTCGCGCCTTGCCGCCGTAAGGCATTCACAATCCGCAGCTTGTGTTCGGGATTGACCCGTGCATAGACTGAGACGTCGTGCATGGTCTGATCGAGGGTCTCTTCTGACATGCGTTCAAGTTCCGCCCCCGTGACAGCCCGTTCGTTTGCGGCGATGCCGAGTTCTGCGGCGATGACCGCCGCGGTTTTCGGATGATCGCCGGTGATCATAATCGGACGAATACCCGCTGTTTTCGCCCGCGCCACAGCCGCTTTTGCCTCTTCACGCGGCGGGTCAATCATCTCGACCAGTCCTAAGAAGGCGAGGTCTTGCTCGAAACGCGCATCAACCTCGGCCGGTTGCAGCGTGTCCTTCGGCAATGAGCGCTGGGCGACTCCCAGTGTCCGCAGCGCATCACCCGCCAGCGCTTCGTTCGCCTGCAAAATCTCGGCGCGGCGTTGTTCTGTCAACGGTCGCGGCTCTTTGCCGATAAATTCTTGCGAACAACGCGCGAGCAAGATGTCCGGCGCGCCCTTCGTAAACAGCACCACGCGTTCCTGCCGCTCAGTGTCGGAGTGCATGGTGCTCATCAGCTTGCGTTCCGAGGAGAATGGCACTTCCCCGATCCGCTCAAAACGGGCATCGAGCGCTTCCGCCTCCAGGCCGGCTTTGCGCGCCGCGACGATCAATGCCCCTTCGGTCGGATCGCCCTGCACCAGCCACCGCCCGTCGCGCTCTTGCAGGACGGCGTTATTGGCGCGATCCACGGCGGCCAGCGTGCGCACCAACTCGGTGCGGAGCGTGCCGTCAATCGCCCCACTCCCATTACGCTGCACTGCGCCGA
>JAFGJA010000013.1 GCA_016929355.1 Anaerolineae bacterium
GAGATCACCGCAAACAGGAAGCTCCCGCCCAACGCCACCAGCGATCCCAATGTGGCGCGCTGCTCGGTGGTGAAGCGCTGCTGAAAGAGGCTGTCTTGTGAGACAATCCCCGTCCCGTGAAAAATGGACATCAGCGCCATCGCCGCCGGGGATAACACGGTGGGGACCGCAATCGAGATCATATCCACGATCCAGCCCATGATCCCGCCGCCGATCAGCAGTTTGAATTCCGAGAAGCGTTTGATCAATCGCCCACTGAAATGAAAGCCCACCGCCGCCAGCACATTTTCCAGCGTGCGGGCCATGCCCAACGCCCAGAGCGGCCATAACTGTTCGATGAACGCCGCGCGCAGTTGGTAGCCGGACTCGCCAATCGCGCCGCCTAACATGGACGCGATGCTTAAATGCCGCAGATCGCGCGATCTGACCAGCAGGCGGAGCGCGTCGCGCAGGTGCGCGTAAGGGTTGCCGGTGGGTGGGGTAGACACACCCGGCTCAACCACATACAGGCTGACCACGAGATTGATCGCCTGGGGAATCACCGTGAGCCACATCACCAACGGCAGCGCGATCACCGCCAGCACGCCGCCCATGATCGATCCCAGCGCGATCCCCACGTGATCGCGGGAATAGGTGCGGCCCAGGTGTTCTTGATACTCATCCACGCGCCCCAATGCCGTGAGCGTATCATGCAGCAAGGCGGCATTGTTGCCACTGAACAACGCCCATTGCAAGCCCTGACAGACCGAACCGAGCGCCAGCCAGAAATAGGAGCCACCAATCGCGTAAAACAACACCGCCGCGAAACTCGCTACCGCGCCAAGCACCAGCGTGCGCTTGCGCCCGATGAGATCGGAAAAGATACCTGTCGGCAGTTCAAACACGGCGTTACTGATCGAGGCCACCGCGAAAAGACTCATACCGAGCGTATAGGAACCCGTGACGCGCGCGAAGTAGATGATCAGGATCGGGACGTAGAAGCGAAAACCGAGGAAGAAATAGAACCACGCCAGCAGGCGGATATTTTTATTCAGATTCATGATGGATAGTTTCCTTTTTTAAAAGCCACACCAGCCAGGCTGACGATACAGGCTGTCAGCAAGGCTAAAACGTGAGACACGATTCATCTCACATAGATGGTGGCTAGTTACTCAAGGAGCTATCCGCCTTGATCGCGTGTGCGATCTCTCTGAAGCAAACTTACAGGGCGCAGTATACCAGCAGATAAACGGGGTGGCAATAGATTAAATGGCGTGCCTGTGCGGGATTAATGAGTGCGGCTTTTCCAGCCCATGCGCTTCCATGAGTGTGCGATTGCCCATAATCACGCGCGGATCGCCATCGGCAGCGATGCGGTGATCGTCCAGCAGCAGCACGCGATCACACACTTCGAGAATCAATTCGAGATCGTGCGAGGCGACCAGCAGCGTTTGCCGGGACGCCTGCAAAAACTGGATCAGGCGGCGGCGGGACCGTACATCCAGATTCGCGTCGGGTTCGTCGTAGATGACTAATTGCGGCTGCATCGCCAGCACGCCTGCAATCGACACCATGCGTTTTTCCCCGCCGGAAAGATGATGCGGCGGGCGTTCGGCCCATGCTGCTGCCCCCACCGTCGCCAGCGCATCCCGCACGCGCGTTTCGATCTCGGCTTCGCTCAGGCCCATATTTTGCGGCCCAAACGCGACATCATCCCACACCGACGGCGAGAATAATTGATCATCAGGATTCTGAAACACAAGGCCGATTTCGGGGTGAAAATCGCCGTATTTGACGGGTTTCTCCGCCAACGCAATCACGCCGGAAGCCGGTTTCAGCACGCCTGCGATCAGCAAAAACAGCGACGTTTTCCCCGCGCCGTTCGGCCCGATGAGGCCCACGCGCTCGCCGGGATGCAGCGCAAACGATACATCACGCAGCACGGTATGATCGCCGTAGGCAAAGTTCAGATCGGCTACGGTGAGGATCGGTAAGCGAACCCCTCCCCTAAATCCCCGCCCCGTAAATGGAGAGGGGACTTCACTGCCACTTGACTCCCCCTCTCCGCGTGCGGGGAGAGGGCTGGGGGGTGGGGTTAACTTGCTTTTCTCTGCGCTCTCTGCGGTTAATTGCTCTGCGTGCCCATACCCCCGCAGGATCATCGCCTTATACACGCGCTCAGACTGCTCAAAGCTGCGAATCAGCAGACTGCCCGCCAGCGCCGCCAGCGTTTGCAAGCCGCGCCATGAAAAACGCCCCGCCCGAAAACCGCGCAAGCGCATCGCCGTTTCCATGCGGTGCAGCATATCCCCGATCTCGAACAGGTAGCGAAACGAGAGCAGCATCATATCCGCCAGGATCGCAGGTAAACCGAGACTGCGCATGGTTTTAACAGTGGTCAAAAACGGGACTGTACCAAACAACACAAGACCCACCGTCAGGATGCAGCCGAAACGCGCCGCGATCAACACGAACGAGAGCAAGCCCTCCTCGTGCAGCGCCACCGGACCGATCCGCGCGATCTCCGTTTCGCCCGCGAAAAAGGGCAGGATCACCGCCATGATCAGCAGGAAATAGCCGGGATAACGCAGGCGGTTGATCAGAAACGACACCGGCAGCCGGGACAGCGCGTATAAACCCACCGTGACCGCGATCATGAGCGGGACTAATTGCAGATCGCGCACGAAGGAAAATGCGAAGATCAGCGCCAGCAGCGCGATCAACTTCGAGCGCGGTTCCCACCGGTGCAGGGGCGAGTCTAAATGGGCGTATTCGTCAATCCAGAAATTATGCATAGTGATGTCGCTTCAATCAGGTTTCGATAAGTTCGGGTTTGACCCGTTGCAAATACGAGACGAGCATGGCGGTAAACACGCCTTCGATCAACGCGAGGGGCACATGCGCCAGCGTCAGCGAGTAAATCGCTTCGCGTTCAGCGTCCACGTCGAGATACGAGGGGATGGTCGTAATCAGGATCGTCATAGCGATCAGCGCGGCGAGGCCCAGTCCCACTGCCCCACTGAGGAAAGCGAAAATACTCGTCCAGCGCGGCGACTCAAACCGGAGCGTATGCCGCAGCCCGAACAGATAATAGGCTAACAGCGCCGGAACGCCCATCATAGTGGTGTTCACGCCCAGGGTGGTTAAGCCGCCGTGTTGGAACATGACCGCCTGGAAAAATAGACCGATCAAAATCGCCGGGACTGCGTAATAACCGAGCAGCACTCCTAGCAGGCCGTTCAACACCAGATGCGCGCTGGTCGGCGGCACAGGGATATGAATCCATGACGCGACAAAAAACGCCGAGGTCAACAGGGCTGCTTTAGGGATATTGGCTTGCGGATCGTCTTCGCGCTCAATCTTGCGCAGCGCGAACGCGGTCAGCGCCCCGGCGGTGATGTATCCGGCAACAGCAACTTCGGCGGGCAAAATACCATCGGGGATGTGCATCCGGTATAAACTCCTTCAACAGTGATTCACCACAAAGACGCGGAGGACACCGAGAAAAATGACGATTGGTTGTAGGCACGGGTTTGCCATTTTTACCTCACCCCCCGCCCCCCTC
>JAFGJA010000628.1 GCA_016929355.1 Anaerolineae bacterium
ATGGGATTCTACAGTTTGTTTTTCATACTGAGTTCTCAACTGATGTCGGGTGATTTTCCGTATGAGGTACAGTGAAAGATATGTCAGGTTCGATCAATGTCGGATTTTGGAAGGGTCTCCATGTGGGACTCCATACGTATACTCATGAAACGGCTTGCGGCCGGATTGCGATCCGCCTTAAGCGTTGAAGTAAGAACCTATCCAAAAATTCGCCAGGTACAGTATTTTGCGCCTAACGGTGCGGGTTAAAAGGTGTTTTTGCGCGTGCGGGCTACGCTCGCACGCGCAAAAACACCTTAAAGAAAAGCGGCTTTAGCCGCCCGCCCAGGCGTATCAGCGCCGCCGCGACAATTTTCGGATAGACTCTAAGTTATTTTCCGAAGAGGAGGCAAACATGACCATTTGTACAACTCAATTGATATACTTTTCGCCAACGCGCACGATGCAGCGGGTTTTAACCGGCATCGCCCAGGGCATCGATATGAGCGATGTGATCCACCTCGACCTGACGCCGCCGGGTGTGCGAGACCGGACGTTTGAGGTAGGCGTGGAAACCATCGCGCTGCTTGGCGCGCCGGTGTATAGCGGGCGGCTTCCCGCCGAGGCCGTCACGCGCCTGCAACAGGTGCATGGCAACAATGCGCCGGCCGTGATCGTCGTGGTGTACGGCAACCGAGCATATGAAGATGCGCTCCGCGAACTGTGCGATCTGGCCGTCGAAGCAGGATTTCGCCCTATCGCCGCCGCCGCGTTCATCGGCGAGCACTCGTATGCTACCGCTGCACAACCGATCGCGGTCGGCCGTCCCGACATGGCAGATTTGGAGAAAGCGGTCGCCTTTGGGCAGCAAGTGCGAGCGAACCTGGGGCAATTGAGCAGCCTGCCAGAAATACAGGTCCCCGGCAATATGCCGTACAAGGAACGGCATCCCCCTCCCGCTGACCCGCCCGCCCCAATCACGATCACCGATCTCTGCACCTTGTGTGGAGACTGCGCGGACGTCTGTCCCACCGCGGCCATTACCGTCGGCGATAATGTCATCACCGATGCGCAGTCCTGCATTACGTGTTGCGCCTGCACCCGTGCCTGTCCGACCGGCGCGCGCGTGATGGAAGACCCGCGTGTCCGCAAGACGGCAACGTGGCTGTACGAGAATCACAGCGAGCGCAAGGAGCCAGAAATATTCATTGCAGGAGTGTGGTTTTCTTCAGAAAGATATAGCACAATAAAGCAAATGTATATTAAATATTAAATAAAACCTTAATAAAATTACGTTATCAATTAAAATATTCGCAAAAAAAGCCTTGACAGAATAAAAATGCGGTGTTACAATATTAATCGTAATTAACTTACGCAGATTTGGAGAACAAGGCATGAGCGGAAATAATGACACTACAACCGGCGCTGCAATCAGCGCATCACAAACACAAGACAAGAGTTGGGTCGCGCCCTTTTTCACGATCTGGGGCGGACAGGCGTTATCGCTGGTAGGCAGCCAGGTCGGGGGATTCGCACTGGTGTGGTGGCTGACACAGGAAACCGGTGGTTCGGCCACGATCCTGGCACTGATGACGTTCATCGCGATGCTACCCGGCGTGATCCTCGGACCGTTCGTTGGTGCGCTCGTAGATCGCTGGAATCGCCGCCGGGTGATGATTGTGGCCGATAGCACGATCGCGCTATTTTCCGCGGGACTGGCCGTGCTTCTGTGGATGAATGCTCTGCAGATCTGGCATGTCTACGTCATTATGTTCGTGCGCGCGTTGGGAGGCACGTTCCACTTTTCCGCGATGCAGGCATCCACGTCGTTGATGGTGCCGAAATCGCAGTTGGCACGCGTCGGCGGGATGAACCAGACTTTGCGCGGCGCACTGGACATCATCACGCCGCCTTTGGGCGCACTGCTGATGCAATTGCTGCCCCTGTATGTGATTATGGGTATCGATGTGGTAACGGCAGCCTTTGCCATCGTCCCCTTGTTCTTTGTCGCGATTCCTCAACCGCCGCGCCGGGTAGTGGAAGAGCTGTCCATGCTGGCCAGGCGCCAGTCTCCGGTCGCAACGTTGTATCGTGACGTCAGAGAAGGCTTTCTGTATATCTGGCATTGGCAAGGTCTGCTTATCATCCTGCTGATGGCAACAGTGCTCAACATGCTGGCCAATCCGGGCTTTTCGCTGCTGCCGATCCTGGTGAAGAACCATTTCGGCGGAGATGCCCTGCAACTGGGATGGTTGAGTTCATCCTGGGGCATTGGGCTGATCGCTGGCGGATTGACGTTGAGTGTGTGGGGCGGGTTCCGCCGCAAGATCTACACTTCACTGACGGGCCTGGTCGGGATGGGGCTGGGAACGCTGATCGTCGGCGTCGCTTCTCCCGCCGGATTCTGGTTGGCATGGGGCGGGATGCTGTTCGCCGGTTTTATGAACCCTATCGTAAACGCGCCGTTTACGGCCATCTTACAAAGCGCGGTCGCACCTGAGATCCAGGGACGCGTCTTCACTGCCGTCGGCAGTATGGCCGGGGCTGCGTCGTTGCTGGGGATGTTGATCGCCGGACCGGTGGCCGACTGGGCAGGCGTGCAGATATGGTTCATCGCAGCGGGTATCATCAGCGTCGCGATGGCCATCGCCATGCGCCTGATTCCGGCGGTGATGCGCATCGAAGACGACGCCATCCAACGGGAAAAGCAAAATGGTCTGGTCGAACAACAGGCGTGATGGAGTGCAATCAGGACATCCATAAAATCGGTTCGACTATTCCATCATGGGGCAACTGGAAGGCAACGAGCACCGGGCGGTGCGCGGCGGCGGGGTCAGAACCATTCCTGGAATACGCCCTCATGCGCGGTCTCGAACAAGCATGCATAGACCTGGCACTTAACCCCGAGATCATCACTAAGGAGCTGGCGAATTCTCGCCAGCTCCTGTAGTTGTAGCCGTATTGATGTACTTTTTTAGCCGAACAGGTGGAACGCCGCGATCACGGGCGCGAAGAGCGAAGAAACGAGCGACATTACGGTGATCAGCGTATTCAGGGACGGACCGGCGGTGTCTTTGAAGGGATCGCCCACGGTGTCGCCGACGACGGCGGCCTTGTGCGCATCAGATCCCTTGCCGCCGAAGAAACCGCTCTCGACGTACTTTTTGGCGTTGTCCCACAAGCCACCAGCGTTCGCCATCAACAGCGCGAAGAGGATACCGGTGAGGATTGCACCACCGAGGAACGCACCAAGCGCGACCGGCCCCATAATGAAGCCCACGGCCAGCGGGAAGACCACCGCCAGGATCGCCGGCAGAACCAACGACTTCAGCGCATCCTGCGAAGCCAAAGAAACACACCGCACATAGTCCGGTTCCACCGTGCCCGCCAAAATGCCGGGTTCCTCGCGGAACTGGCGGCGGATTTCCTCGATCATATCGAAGGCATTGTGGGTTACGGAGAGCATCGTCAACGCGCTGAACAGTGGCGGCGTAATAGAGCCGAGGAACATGCCGGCGATCACTAACGGATTCGACAAATCCATCCGCATATCGATATTCAG
>JAFGJA010000629.1 GCA_016929355.1 Anaerolineae bacterium
CGACTATCCGCACGTGGAGTTGGATGCGATCCTGGCCGTAGCGGGGGAGCGGCAAGAAAAGCCGTTTGTCCTGATCCTGGACCTGTTGAAAGACCCGCAAAACGTGGGGGCGCTGCTGCGTGTAGCGGATGCAGTAGGGGTACATGGCGTTATTTTGCAAGAGCGGCGCGGCGTCGATATTACTCCGGCAGTTGTGAATGCATCGTCCGGTGCGGTTGAGCATCTCAACGTAACCGTTGTGACGAATCTGGTAACGGCGATGCGGCGGCTTAAGGAGTCAGATGTCTGGCTCGTCGGGTTGGATATTGGCCCTGGTGTTTCAACCCTGGATCAGGTCGATCTCAATATGGGATTGGCGTTGGTGATGGGGAGCGAAGGGGAAGGACTGCGCCGTCTGGTGCGCGAGACATGCGATTTGCGAATCACATTGCCAATGCGTGGCCATGTGCTCAGCCTGAACGTAACGACGGCGGGATCGATTGCTTTGTATGCGGCATGGCAGGCGCGCGGCTGGGAAGGTTGGTCGGCGTGATATTCGACGCCGGGCAACAGGTCGCCTGTAACTGGACTTTTTGTCGGGATTCCTTTATCCTGAAATAAAGAAGCAGAATTGCGGTCCGTTCCGAACCAACACTCAATGTGCAGGGATATACCGCTTTTAGCGGCCACCCACCTACGTTTTCAGGTTCATTCTGTGACCAATTCTGACTTCTTTTTTGTGCCACATAGTGTGTTCGTCATCTATTTTTCAGTAAAAAGTCAGCCAAACGTCTTTTGACATGCTTGGATTCGGGTGTTAGGATTCAAGCGAAATCATTGTTGATGCGCATTGAGCCGGGGGGTGAAGGCACTCACCGGTTCTTTGTGTCTGTATTGTTAGAGGCGTGTGGAGGTGGACTATGTACATCCGGCGGG
This sequence comes from Anaerolineae bacterium, assembly GCA_016929355.1. Lineage (GTDB taxonomy): Bacteria > Chloroflexota > Anaerolineae > Aggregatilineales > Aggregatilineaceae > JAFGJA01. The sequence continues at coordinate 916 of JAFGJA010000629.1, forward strand.
ATAAGTCCAATTTACACTTTGGTCGGCAGAGCCGACGGCGCGGCAGCGGGCTGTTGGTGTGGGCCTGGTTGTTTGTGATGGTGATTGTTGTGGCGATCATCTGGCGATTTAACAGCGTACAGAATTGGGTGATCGCAGGCGTGGCTGGGGAACCAACCGCCACACTTGACCCGATCACGCTGGCGCAGTTGGGCGAACGAGCCTATCTCAGTGGTGATATTGAGGCCGCTATTGAGTATTATGAGCAGGCAGCGCAGTTGCAGCCGGAAAATATCGATATTTTATTCGAATATGGCCGGATGTTGATTTATCGCAGTTATGCCGGGCGCAGCTACCGGTATCGTGTTGCGGATGCGCTAGAAGTGGCTGAACAGGCCGTTGATGCTGCGCCGAACGATGCGCGGTCACAGGCTTTGTTGTGTAATGCACTGCTGGAAAATGATCGGGCAGAAGAAGCGATTGGTGTGGGGCTGCGGGCGGTTCAGCTTGCCCCGGATTATGCCGAGGCTTATGCCTATCTCGCGATGGCGTATTATAGTGCAGGACGTCCCAACCAGGCCTTCGAAACGGCGGATAAAGCCGTTCAACTGAATTCCAACAGCCTGGATGCCCGGCGTGTGCTGGCGTTGAGTCTGGCTTTCGTGGGTGAATATGATGCCGCTATCCAGCAGTATGAACAGGCGATCCAGATTCATCCTCGTTTCGATGCCCTGTATTTTGAACTGGCGCAGTATTATATTGCCCGTGACAACTACGACGCGGCGATTGCATCGTATGACCAGGTGCTGTCGATGGAACCGGATAACGTCAAGGCCTACACGCGCAAATGTGAGACGTACTTCCGGATGCGTGAGGACCAGTTTGCACAAGAGGCGTGCGAGCAGGCGATCCAGCTTGATCCTGCGTATCCTGAAGCCTACCGCCAGTTGGGGATGGTCAAATACACACGCCGGAATTATGAGGGCGCGATTGAGGACTTCGCGCTGTGTGCCGACTTACAAACTGACCAGGGCGTTCCGCTCGATGACCAGGAGATCGAGTGTTATTATATTCGTGGGCTGGCGTGGTCATTGTTGGCCCGGTGTGATGAAGCATGGCCCGTGCTGCAAACGGCGCTCCAGATGAATCCGGGCGAGAACATCAAGCGCCTGATCAATGAGGGGTTGATGCTGTGCGTTAATTACGAAGAAGGCTACAGCCCGGATATGGTTCCTACGCCGATTCCGACACCGACCATACCGCCGGAGCCAATCGGGATTTTCTAACATGTATTTACGCACACCAAAACGTTACCGGCCTGGTCGCCGCCGTCAACTGCGCTTGATCTCACGCCGCACGATTTTTACGCTGATCGTGATCGTGGGCGGTGTGCTGATCGGCAAATATGTTTGGGAACATCAGGGGGAGGTGCGCTCGAATGTGCTGCCGGAGATCGAAGGGTTTGCCGAATCGGTTCAGACCCAGGTAGCTCCCAAACCGACATTGACCCCGACCCCCGATCTTGAGATCGCGCAGGCCAGTTGTTTGAGTTCGTACCAACAGGGCAACCTGGACAAGGCGATTGAAGACTGCACGGTTCTGGCTGACAATAACCCAAACGACGTTGATTTGCATTATCGCGTGACGCATATGTTGATTATCACGTCGAATTTTGGGCGTGATGCCGAACAGCTGGATCGCGCGTTGGCGTTTGCCGAAAAAACGATTAACGCTGCGCCGGAAGAGCCTTATGGTTGGGCGATTCGCGCGATGGCGCTTGATTGGCAAGGTAATTATGGCCCGGCATTAGGGTCGGCGCTTCATGCGATGTCACTGGATGAAACGTTTGCGCCGACATACGCTTTTTTGGGTGAAATTTACCTGGACCTGGGCCTCTCGGATGTAGCGCAGACTTATCTGGATCAGGCGCTGGAACTGGATACCAGCGGGTTGGCGGTAGCTGATACATTCCGAAATATGGGGTTGCTGTATTCTTACCAGGGGCAGTGGGAGGATGCGATCCAGCCGTATCAGGCCGCGATGCAGCAGGCCCCCCACCACAGTTATATTGCGATTGAGTTGGCGAATAACTATGTGGCTCTAAATCAACTAGATGAAGCGATTTCGGTGTTGGCTGCTGCGCTGGAGCCTAATCCGCAAGATACGGGTGTGCTCTTTGCGCTGGCGAACATACATGTGAGAAACGGCAATAAAGAACGCGCGTATGAATACTACCGCCGTTGTCTGGATACCGATCCGGATAGTATTCCCTGTCTGTCGTATCTGGGTGGACTGTTGTACTATGATGGCAATTATGTGACGGCGATCACCAACCTGGAACGCGCCATTGAGTTGGGATCGACCGATCCAGATGATTTTTTGCAGGTTGGGCAGGCTCACGCGGCACAGGGGCGCTGCGATCTGGCTACAGGATTCTTGCAGCGCGGCTATCAAATGGTGGTCGAAAACGAGAATTATGATAAACAGTCGGCATTTGTGAATGCCTTGCAAGCCTGCGGGCAAATTGTGAATCAACCCGCTAGCGCTTCGACTCCCACACCGGAGGCGACAGTGGAGACACCAGAATAAGAATCACGTAAAAAATGCCAATTTGCCCTGGCAAACTCGGCGTTAGAGTGCTAACTTGTGCTTGACAGCCCCCCGCGCTGCTGATAAGATCAAGCATGAAGTTAGCACTCTTTGTTTTTGAGTGCTAACACTGTCTTTCAGTAACCATATGAGATTTTAGGAGGCTGTAATGGCTCTTAAATTGCGTCCGTTGGCCGACCGTGTAGTGGTTGAGCCGGTTGAGCAAGAAGAAACGTTTGCAGGGGGCGCATTGGTGCTGCCCGAAACAGCGAAAGAAAAACCTCAGCAGGGGATCATCATCGCGGTAGGCCCTGGCCCTCGTGACGAAGACGGGGACCGGATGGAGATGGAAGTGAAGGTAGGCGACAAGGTACTGTATGCCAAGTACGCGGGTACCGAGATCAAAGTCGCGGATAAGAAAGTTTTGATTCTCAAAGAATCCGATATTTTGGCTGTAGTGGAAGCATAAGGAGACTATAAGCCATGCCTAAACAACTCGTATTTGATCAGGAAGCCCGCAACAGCTTGAAGGCCGGGATCGACATGCTGGCCAACGCTGTGATGACGAC
>JAFGJA010000102.1 GCA_016929355.1 Anaerolineae bacterium
GGGATTTAGGGGGTGAGGCCGCGTAAGCCATGCTATACTAATATCATCGGGACCATTACAAACACCATTGTGAGATCCAAAAAGAAGCCCACACCAAACATCATTAATCGCTTCGAAGCGCTGGCCCGGCGTATCACGTTACGGACCATTTTGATTCTCGTCGCGCTGGAAGGTGCGCTGGGCATCATATTTGCGATTCTGGTCGGCGTGATCTACACCCAGATCAGTGACGATACATCAGCCGTGATCACGGCCACGCCGCCACCGCCCATCACCAACACACAGGTAGATGCAACCCGTATGGATACGCCACAACCCACCCCGCCCCCGACCAGCGATCCCGCTCTGATCACCTATGATACCTCCGGGGTGTATGCCTTTCCCGTTGCCAACGATCCCGCCCAATACGTCTGGACACATTACCATTGGGACGACACCAACGCCATCGACATCGAAGCACGTTTTGACCTGACACGCCCCGAATTTGATCAGGTTACAAGTGCATTGCTGGTAGCGATCACGAATGGGATCGCAGTGAATTATAGCGGCAGTATCGGCGGACAGGGGTATATGCTGCATGGCGATGACGGCAACGATTACTACTACGCGCACATGTCCGAGCAGTGGGTGGCCGATGGCGCGCGCGTCACAGTCGGGCAGGTGCTAGGCCGGATCGGCAATACGGGCAACACAGCGCAGTTCATCGAGCCGCATTTGCACCTCTCCATCGGGCCGCGCGATACGCTGTGGGAATCGCAGCCGAGTATCAATGCAGCCGAATGGATGCAGGCCACCTTCAATTTGAGTTGGGAAGAACGCCCCGCCGCCACGCCCAACGACACATCACCCGGCGGCTGGCCCGTGCAGCATCCCGCACTTGAGATCGTGACAACCTTCGATCAAGCCGAGGCCAAAGGGTTGCCCCAACCGGCGCTTGAATTCGGTTTCACCGATTCACCGCCCGCAACAACGCTGGATGTAATCGCCACACTCTCCGGCGTGGTCAACGTGATTCGCTGGACGGATGATTATGATACGCGGATTCAGATCAACAACAACGGCACGCTGTCCACTGTCGTGATCTCCGGCGTGACTGAGTGGCTGGTGAAAGATGGCGATCTGGTCGAACAGGGCCAGATGATCGGGCGCTGGAATCCGGCGGAACGCGCGACGTTGCATTACATGATGTACGTGAACAGCGCGATTGTTGATCCGACGCCAACGCTCGACGCAAATTAACCTCACTCCCCTTACTCCTTCGTTTGCATACCGCCAGTATACCATCCTGGTTATCAAGCCAAATTTACCCCACACCACAGAAGAAATTATGTTATAATGAAATACTAACAAATGCAATTAAAAACATAATTTATACCTATTCTTCTATGTGGTTATCACTTATCCTGAAAGAGAAAAATATAATGCATAGTAAAAAGCGTTATCAAAACTCAAACAAATTGAGGAACATGCCGTTATTCAAGCGAGGCAGTATGCGGCGCTTGCGGCAGATCAAATTCTATCAACGGTATTTGCGTACCAGTCTTAAAAAACTGCCCACTACAGAAATAATTCGGATTGCCAATCCATTTTGGCTGTCAACTCCATCAATGCCGCCCATGCTCTCTCTTGAATTCACCAATTATTGCAATTTACGCTGCCCCTATTGTTCTTCACCTGACAATGGACGCGATAAAGGGTATATGAGCCAAACGACATTTTCGAACTTGTTGGCTCAATTTGAGACACCAGGGATTCATTTTGTACGGATCGTCGGCGGGGGTGAACCTACTTTACATCCCAATTTTGCTGACTTTGCGAGTAGGTTAGCGGTCAAAACATCATTTCTCACCTTGATCACAAACTGGCAGCATGTTGACGATCAAACCTTACAAGCGGTGATCGAAGCGCCGGTTGATATGATCAGCATCTCGGTTGATGGCATGAACAAAACGGAATATGAAAAATGGCGCGTAGGTGGTGACTTTGAACGATTACTCGATAACCTTAAACGTTTACGTAGCGCAAAAGCAGCCGCACACGCCGATATTTTGATTTGCATTCGTCTGATGCTGCATCCAACCCAACAAGAAAAAACACATGACATGATCAAATTTTGGCGTCAGTATAGCGATACGGTACAGACACAACCAATTCTTCATTTTGGCGACAATGAACCAGTCGGGACATTTACCCCTCAAACAGTGATGAAACGCTGTGCTATGCCCTTTCGCACGCTGGATATTCATTGGAATGGTAATGTGTCCATGTGCAGTTATTCAAAATGTCAACTTGATAATCCTAATGGGTTACAATTGGGCAATATCAACGACACATCATTAGAAACTATGTGGAACAGTCCCACAATGCAACAGTGCCGGAACCGACACCGCACACGACAGCCAGAACTTTTCCCGTTGTGCAATGATTGTCCTGGCGCGACATGATAAACACGCTAATGCTTATGATTCGTTTTATGAGTTTTATCTTCTTGATCGCGGCGGCGCTGACGGGCGCGGTCCCGGTCACGCGCGCGCAAAATCCCGTACCGGATAACGAGGCAGGCATCGTCATTGGCCTGACCGATTTTCCGCGCTCGCTCGATCCGGGCGAAGTATATGATTTTGGCGCGTGGGAAATCCTCAGCCACCTCTATACCGGGCTGACGCGGCAAATTCCCGGTACGGCTGATGCCCCCTACCAGTATGAACTGGCGCTGGCGGAAGATGTGCAGATCAGCGAGGACCGGCTGACGTATACCTTCACGCTGCGGGATGATACCACCTTTGCCGATGGGACACCGATCACAGCGCACACCTTCGTGACTTCGATTGAGCGCGTCTTAGCGCTGCGCAGCGCGGCAGCCCAGGCGATTACGCCCTACGTCGCCAGTATCACCGCCGACGATTCGCATACGCTCACGTTCACCCTGACGCGCCCGACACCGTATTTTCTGGCGCTGGTCGCCCTGCCACCCTATTTCCCGCAGCACCCCGATCTCGCCCGCACGGAACGATCCCAGGACATCAGCGCGGACGTGATCGGCAACGGCCCGTATACACTGGCGCAAGTCACCGTGCAGCGCGAAATCGTCTTGCAAGCCAACCCAACCTACCAGTACGCGCCACAACCGCAAACGGACACGATCATCTTGCGCTATTACACCCGCTCGCAAGAGTTGCGTGACGCGATCCGCACGCATGAGATCGATCTGGCGTGGCGCGCGCTGTATACGGGGCATCTGATCGAACTGGAAAAAGCGGAGATCGATGGTCTGTGCATCATTGAACAGCCGAGCACGCGCGTGTTTTATCTGCTGTTCAACCAGACCCGCGAACCCTTCAATGATCCCCGCACCCGCGCGGCGATCACGCAGTTAATCGAACGCGGCAATCTGGCCCATGACACGGAGCGCAATCATATGTCCGCGCTCACGAGTCCGGTCCCCGCCGAATTTGCTGACGCTTACGCCCCGATCTGGCCGGATGAATTCGCGCTGGAACCAGTGGATACGGCGCTGCACGCTGCCGGATACCGCACCCGCGAACAAACGCAGTTACAATTCGAAGTGGGCTATTCGCAGCAAACTTATGGACTGTGGCATACCAACACCTTCACACAGTTGATCCGGCGATACCTTAACGAATCGGACTATATCAACGCGGGGCTGATGACCGACATAGCCCCATCCACGTTGATCACGCAGATGGAACGCGGCACATTTGGCCCGGCGATAATTTTTGCGTGGACGCCGCCAGTCCCCCACCCCGCCGCCTATCTGTATCCATTAGCGCATCCAGCCGAATCGATCCCACAACATGCCGGATACGCCACGCCGGAGATCGCGCGTTTGCTGGATGAGGCCGCACGGCTGGCTGATACGGGCGATCAAGGTGTGTTGTATCGCGCAGTGGCGGCGCAGTTATTGGCGGATCATGCGCTGGTCCCGTTGTTTCAGGATCACGTCGTCGTGATCGCGTGGGCGGACATTAGCGGGATACAGGTAGCGGGGAATTTTTTCCTGCATTATGACCGGTTGCGGCGGGAGTAACCTCACCCCCCGGCCCCCTCTCCATGCGATGGCGAGAGGGAGTCCGGCTACCAGCGCAACCGGGACAGATACGTTAAAATGAGCCTCATATCCGCCAACAACCGACGCGAGTAACCCAACTATGCTCACTGATCACATTGACTCATTAGCCGCCTCAATTTTGAACGGCGCGATCAGCCTGGATGATGCCCTGATCGATCTCGAAGACTGGATCGTCGATCACGGTAACGAACTCACCCCGGCAGACCGGCGCGCGTTCAGTGCCACACTCGATCAATCCAGCCAGGGCAACAACCAATCGCTGATCGACAGCATCATGCGCCTGCACACAACGCGCTTGCTCTATCGCTACGACAAAGCCACTGCCCCCCTGGATAATAATCAAGATGCGGATCAAGAGACTGATCCCACGCCGTATACCGAGGCGCGCGCGACTTTTGCGACGGCACTGCAAACCAGCGAAGACGCGATCAATGAGGCGCGGATTGACATCGCCATTGCCAACGCACAGCACTTACTCGGCAACATTGACGCCAACCGGCGCTGGCTCGATGATTCGTTCGAACGCATCCACCCGCTAGCCGCAACGGATTTGGTCGCGCTGGCTGAAGCGATCCCCGCTATGCCGATGCCGGAGCTTAACTGGTGGCGGCGCATCGGGATCAAGCTGGTGGGCTATAATTTCGAACGCTTGGCCGCTAAAAATCGCGCCAGTCTCAAAACGATTGCCCGGATGCAGACCGATCAGGTGATCATTATGGCGCATCTGCTCGGCACATCGTATGAAGCGATCCGCGAACGGCAGCGCGCCAACCGCACCTTTCGGATCGCGGCATATTTGATCATGCGGTACGATGGGATGTATTTGCGCGACAGGGAACAGTTACGCGAGATCGCCGCCGATTTGGAGCAGGCCGAACCCGACGCGGCAGCGCGCTTGATGGCGCAAGCGGCGGAATTGAACGAAGCATAGGTCATACCTTGATTTAGCCCGATCCGCCCAGACGCAAAAAAGGCGAGACACATCACCCGCGCTCGCCCTTTGATCGGATATAGAATTTATCGTTTACTCAGCCGAATCGTAGCCTGGGCCACTCTCGAAGAAATCGTAATTCGGCTGAATGTCGCCGGTAAGATCGACGACTTCACCACCCGCAGCTTCTTCTTTCACTTTGGTTTCCCAGGGAATACGCCCCTGACCAGCCGCCATTTCATAATCATCCGGCACTTCATCTTCAACAAAAATCGCTTCAAACGGGCATTCGGGCACGCACGCGCCGCAATCAATGCATGTTTCGGGATCGATGAAATACCAGGGCCATTCGCTCTCCGGGAAACCGGGAACAATACAATCTACGGGGCATACCTCTACGCACGCACCATCGCGCAAGCACAAACTTGTAATGATATGAGTCATGTCTATTACTCCTTAAAGAATGGTCTAAGCCACCAGTTTTTTATTTTCGCCACAGATAACAATGCGAGGCGGCAACGGTGGCTACCCCAACTATACAAACGCCTGCCAAATAGTGCAAGAGGCGAAATACGCCCTCTCGCTCATCACCCAGCGTACCAAGAATCAAACAAGGAGCGATTCGAGGGAATAACTCCTTGTGAGTTTCTAACCTGGTGAAAGCGCTAACTTAGGCGGCGTCGTAGCCGGGGCCGTTTTCGAAGAAATCGTAGTTGTACTGAATATCTTCGGTCAGGTCTACAATTTCGCCACCTGCGGCGGTGAAGAGAGGGCCACCGTGCGGCATACGCTGCTGACCAGCCGCCATTTCGTAATCATCCGGCACTTCCGATTCTTCGAAGATCGCTTCAAGCGGGCATTCGGTTGCGCACGCACCACAATCGATGCACGCATCGGGATCAATATAGTACCAGGGCCATTCGTTTTCGGGCATACCGGGGATAATGGCTTCTGAGGGGCAAACATCCACACATGCGCCATCGCGCAGGCACAGGCTGGTTATAATATGGGGCATGACAATCACTCCTAGAGATCAATACTAAGTTATGGCATTGTTCACACTATACCGCGTCTGCCTCGCTTGTCATGTGACAAAACATAACCAGAATCCATGACAATTAGCATGTTTGCTCCCCCATATACCCGATCACGCGAAGCGACAGGTCACACGCCCTACAATGTGCGCGGCGGGTAAGGGACCATAAGCCCGGCTGTCTTCGCTTGCCGCCGGATTATCGCCCCGCAGATCACAGCGGCCATCATCCAATACCGCTAACACGCGCTTGATCGGGGTTATATCCGTGCGGAAGGGATGGCGCACCAGCACAATGTCGCCGGGTTGGATAGCATCGTGTTGGTAGGCGCGGGGATCAACGAGGAGTTCATCGCCATGACGCAGCGTGGGCAGCATCGATTCGCCCTGCACACGCACGCGCTGCCGCTGCCGCAGCAGCCAGCGCCCAAATTCGCCCCAGGAAATAGCGGGAATGGTTTGCATCATTACTCAATTAACCGCAAATGGCACAGGAATACAATAAGGGCGGGTTTGATGCAGTTTAAGAAATTATCGTGGTAACGATGGCTCGCCGTGTTGACCTCACCCCCCAACCCCCTCTCCACGCATGGCGAGGGGGAGTCAGGCGAAAGGTTAAGTCCCCTCTCCATCGCATGGGGAGGGGATTTAGGGGAGGGGTTAACCAGCAAAGCGTTACCAGATTTGAAAACTAAACTGCATCAAACCCGCCCCTACAAAACTAAAAAATGCGCCGCGTTAGCTGGCGGTATACCAACCCACTTCGCGGTTCTTGGTCGCCCAGAAAATTTCGTGAATCTTCCGTACCGTTTCCATCAGTTCTTCGGCATGTTCCAGGCTGACTTCCACCTTGACCGACGAACACAGTTTGGTCGCTTGCCAGATGGTGTTATGCAGATCGGGGAACTGTTCCAGGTGAACGGGCTTGAAATAGTCAGTCCACAGCACCAGAATTTCCGTCTTGGCGATGTGCGTCTGTTCTTCTTTGATTTGGACGTAGCGCGCCATCGTGTTGAGATAGGTCGCCATCGCCTTAGCGTCGCTCGGATCGGGCGGGGTGAGTGCGAGAATCTTCTTGGTCATCGACAGGGCCGCTTCCGCTGCAATACGAGCCGAGGACGGATCGTAAACCCCGCAAGGGCCATCACAGTGCGCGTGAACGTCCTGCGCCGGACGTTGATCTTTAATCAGGGCAGTAATCTGCTTCAGCATGATTTTTAAACCTTTCGTAGTGGTTAGATTCAGGTATCTAGTGAGGCATATCCGTTAAAATTATAGAAAAATCGCTAACGCAACGACAACTCGCTAACATAAATAAAGCATTTGAATCAACTTCCAGTGTGCGGTTCAGCGTGTGTTCGCCCTGGGCCGACACGCTGATCGGCCCCTACAGTCCATTTGAACAACCACTCTCTACAACCCGACCAGCGTCCGCCTTAAGAAAGCAATGTCCTCCAACGCGCGCCCGGCCCCGACTGCTGCCGCGACCATCGGGTCTTCAGCACGATAGGCGGGAACGCCCACACGCTGCGTGATGTACTGGTCAATGCCACGCAGCATCGCCCCACCGCCGGTCAAGACAATGCCGCGATCAATGATGTCGGAGGCGAGTTCGGGCGGCGTTTTTTCCAGCACCGCCTGCGCTGCGCTGATAATAGTCGCTAACGGTTCGCGGATCGCTTCCACAACTTCCGTCGTCGTGACCGTGATCGTGCGCGGCAAGCCGCCGACCTGATCACGCCCCTGAATGTCCATGCTCAGTTCTTCGCCAATATCCACCGCCGCGCCGATCTGAATCTTGATTGATTCGGCGGTTGGTTCTCCCACCACCAGGCTGTATTTACGGCGAATATACTGGATGATCGCGTCGTCCAGCCGCATCCCACCCATGCGCACGCTGTCCGCGACCACAATGCCATTCATCGCCAACACTGCCGCTTCACTCGCGCCGCCACCAAGATTAAAGACCATATTCCCGGCGGGCGTACTGATCGGCAACCCGGCGCCGAGCGCGGCTAAGAGCGGTTCCGGCAGCAGGTACGCTTCCCGCGCTCCCGCCCGTACCGCCGCCTCATGCACGGCGCGTTTCTCGACGCTCGTCACGCCATAGGGCACACTGAGCATCACCTCTGGCCCACGAAATTGCAGGCGTCCGCTCACTTTGCGGAAGAAATAGCGCAGCATGGCCTCGGTGACTTCGTAATCCGCGATCACGCCATCGCGCAAGGGGCGCAACACCTCGATGTGTTCGGGATGCCGCCCGTACATATCGCGGGCCTCCTGCCCCACCGCAACGACGCGCTCCTCCTCAATGGTCAGCGCGACCATCGACGGCTCTTGCAGGATCAACTGCCCACCCGCATAAATCATGACGTTATTTGTACCGAGATCAACGCCGAGTTTTCGTGAGAACATGCTCATCGGTCAATCCTTTGACGTTTTAAGTTCAATGCCCTTGTGCCAACATTCCCAATCTACCGCAAACGGCGCAATCCCGCGAAAATCGCCCCATAAAAAATCGCGCCGGAACAGAAGCCCGACGCGATGCATTGTAACCCCAAACAGACAGAATCAGCCTGTTCTAAAGCGAATGCTCATCTTCCACGCTGCGAATCCGTTGGCCGGGGCGCTCTAAGGCGCGACCACGTACCTTCGCGGCGATCTCGGCGCGGCGCAGTTCTTGCGTGATCTGGGCGCGCTGTTCGGGATGCGGTTCTTCGGCCATCAAATCGCGCGCCCGTGCGCGGGCCGCTTCGATCTCGTCCATGTCCAATTCATGAATCGACTCGGCATCTTCGGCCAGGACGGTCACTTTGTCGGGACGCACTTCAACCACGCCGCCATACACGACAAAACTCACCACGTCCTCGCCTTCGATGATGCGCAGTTCGCCAAAGGCCAGCGTCGTCAGCAAGGGCGTGTGATTGGGCAGCACACCCATTTCACCCTCGCTGCCGGGGATGATGACCATATCTGCCACGTCGCTGTGATAGAGCCGCCGCACGCGCGATACGACTTCAACTTCTAAAGGCATATTTTTCTCCTGTACCCTCTGACCCATGCAGGGCGTATAGCAATACACCCCGACAGGAATTATTCCTGTTTTAATTCCCCCTCTCTATGCATGGAAAGGGGGGTTAGGGGGTGAGGTTTATTCCTCGGCTTGCGCTTTTTTGTAGCGCTCTAACACGTCTTCAATCGGCCCAGCCATCATGAACATCTGCTCCGGTACGTGATCGAGTTCGCCATCCAGGATCATGCGGAAGCCGCGCACGGTATCCTTCACCGGCACATAGCGCCCGGCGCGTCCCGTGAACTGCTCCGCGACGAAGAACGGCTGGCTCAGGAAGAACTGAATACGCCGCGCGCGCGCCACAATCGCCTTATCTTCTTCGGAAAGTTCATCCACACCGAGAATAGCGATAATGTCTTGCAGGTCTTTATAGCGCTGCAACACCTGCTGCACGTCACGCGCTGTGTTGTAGTGATCTTCGCCCACCACCAACGGATCGAGGATGCGGCTGGTGCTGGATAACGGATCAACGGCGGGATAAATGCCCTGCTCCACAATGGCACGGTCCAACGCTACCGTACCGTCCAGGTGCGCGAATACGGCTACCGGCGCGGGATCAGAGTAGTCATCCGCCGGGACATAGACCGCTTGCAGTGACGTGATCGATCCCGTCTTGGTAGACGTGATGCGCTCCTGCAAATCGCCCATTTCCTGCGCGAGCGTCGGTTGATACCCTACCGCCGAGGGCATACGGCCCAACAGCGCGGATACTTCCGATCCACTCAGCGAGAAGCGGAAAATGTTGTCAATAAACAGCAGCACGTCGCGGCCTTCATCGCGGAAATATTCCGCCATTGCCAGCCCACTCAGCGCCACGCGCAAACGCACGCCGGGCGGCTCGTTCATCTGCCCGAACGTCATCGCGGTTTGCGGCAGCACGCCGGATTCTTCCATTTCGCCGTAAAGCTGCGTGCCTTCACGAGTCCGCTCCCCCACCCCGGCGAACACGGAGAAACCTTCGTGTTCGGTAGCGATGGAGCGAATCAGTTCCATGATGATGACCGTCTTACCCGTCCCCGCACCGCCGAAAATACCGGCTTTACCACCCTTACGGAACGGCGCGATCAGGTCAATCACCTTGATACCCGTCTCGAACAGTTCGACGCTGGTCGATTGGTCCTCAAAGGACGGGGCTTGGCGGTGAATCGGGTAATAGGTCACGGCATCAACCGGACCTTTGCCATCAATCGGGCGACCCAACACGTTAAAGATACGACCCAACGCCGCATCACCCACCGGGACCATGATCGGGTTGCCGGTGGCATAGGCGGGCACATTGCGCTGCAACCCGTCAGTCGCATCCATCGCCACGCAGCGCACCGTGCTGCCGCCGAGATGCTGCTGCACTTCGAGAATCATATCGTCCTGCCCCGCGCGCGGGACACGAATCGCGTCGTAAATTTCGGGGAGTTCGGCGGTGCGCGGGAATGCCACATCGACCACGCCGCCGAGAATCTGAGAAATGGTTCCTTCAACTTCTGTTTTGGTTGTTGCGACCATAATGTCTCCTATAGTCGGGAGTTGTTAGTCATAAGTTTTTAGTTAACCCCCTCCTTTGGTTCCTCCCTCTGCATGGGGGAGATTAGGTGGGGGTTGATCACGCGGATCAACAAAAAATCCGGGTGTCGTTGACTAAAAACTGATCACTTAGAACTTATAACTTACTACTAACTGTTCTTCAGCGCTTCCACACCGCCGATAATGTCCAGAATTTCGCTGGTGATCCCCAACTGCCGCGCCTTGTTATATTCCAGTTGCAGCGCCGCCGAGAGCGTTTCCGCATTCTCAGAAGCGTTACGCATAGCGACCATGCGCGCACTGTGTTCGCTGGACAGACTCTCGCGGACCGCTTGCAGGATTTGCAGTTCGGTAAAACGCGGCAGCACTTCATTCAGGATCGCGGCGGCGTTCGGTTCGTAGATGTAGGTCCGGCCCGATTTTTCAACGGCAGGATCGGGTTCAACCAGTTCGAGAATCTCACGGCTGCGTGCCTCAAAAGGCCGCAGAGGGAGCAGGGGCAACACGCGCGGCTGCTGCGTCATGGTATTGATGAAATTGGTGTAGGCGATGAACACTTCATCCACTGGCACATCCAGAAATTCATCAAAGACAATGCGCGCAATCTCTGCCACATCCCCCAGATCAGGATCGGCGGGCAGATTCGAAAATTCCGCGACAATCTCCTGATCTTTCAGGTACGCCGGGGCGGTTTCGCTTTCCTGCATTCGCGCAATATAACGGCGCACCAGATCGCGCCCCTTGCGCCCCACCGTGATCCAATGCACCGGGCGCTCGTAGCGCTCGACAAAGTTGGTCGCGCGGCGCACGATGTTTGAATTGTACGCCCCGGCCAAACCACGATCCCCGGTGATCAGCA
>JAFGJA010000630.1 GCA_016929355.1 Anaerolineae bacterium
AGAACTAAAAACTTATAACTTCTTGTTCCTGATAGAAAAGCCATCATTGCTCGAAACCGTCGAAAATCCAAAAGTGCATAACTTGAGCATTAACTTGAATCTGTGTTGATCTGTGTCCCACCTCAATCCCACCCCGGCAGCGCGGGCACGCGCACCTGATACGCGCCCGCATGAATCGAGCCGATCACAACCAGAGTTGCGCCGCCCCACAAGCCCACCAGCGCGATCCCGCCCAAAATGGCAAAGACTACCGCGCCATCTTTCGCCAACTGCACATCGTCGGGCGCGGCTTTGGTGGCGCTGAACTGCTCCTCGAACAATGTCACCGCCGGGTATGCCTCGCGCAAGGCCGCCTGATACCGCTCCTGCGTGAGCACGATCCCGCCGACGATGCCCAAACCAATCGTGAGCAGCAGACTCACCACCAGGATCACCACGCCAAACGCGGCCCAGCGCCGCCCGACGCGCGTCCGCTGCCGCCGGACATGCGCCGCGCCGGGACCGTCTTCATACACATACCCATCCGACTCCAGCACAATATAGACGGAATCGCGCTGAAACCCGCTCAAAGCCAGGAGCATCAGATACCACAGCGCGCCAATGATCGAGAGCAGCGCCAAAACCCAGCCCCCTACCCCCAGATTTTTACCATAACTCAGCACCGCTTCATCGGGCCGGTGCGCCCGCAGCCGGTAGCCCCCGCGCCGGTATTCGTCGACGCGCTGCTGCAAAAACGCAATCGTTGGCGGCACAGCCGCCGGTGTGTAGACGGGCGGCGTATAGGTGGGGGGCAAAATATGCACGGGCGGCGGTGGGGTATAGGGCGCGGCATGGCGTTGGGCCTGCAACTTGATCGCGGGATGCGTCAAATCCATCGGATCGGTATCATCGCCGACTGCGGCGGGGTGATCAGCCGAGTGATCGAACAATTCGAACGAATCAGAGTCATCAGCCGCATTGAGAGAATTAGACAAATTGGGCTGGGTGTCAATATCCGCCGTGTCTTCATCATCAATCGCGGTGGTGTCCGCAAAAATCGGCACGGCTGGCGGCGCGTATTTTTGGGCGGACTGATCATCCGCCGCTGAGGGCGAGGTCGGCGCGCCAGCGCCGGGTGAGGTCGAAGCGGCGCGCTCCGGTTCGTTTTTGGGCAGCGGATCATTCAGCCGGTGATCGCAGCGCGGGCAGTAGTCATCATTGCTCATCACGTATGCGCCGCAGGCGGGGCAGCGCTGCATCTCAGGTGTCACCATGAAATTTCCTTGTCAGTTGGCTGGTGTGATTCTTGTGAATGTATTGTAGCCCGCTTACCCTCCGCGCACCTGATGCCCGGCGCACGCTCCCTCTACCATTATGCTATGATCGGAACGCCACCGGCTCAGAATGTGTCCTACTTAACAAGCAATTTTAGCAATACAAGGAGCATGACCATGCGCACCAAACACTTACTAACGCTAACCTTCATCGGCAGCCTGTTGGCGTCGGCACTGCCTGTCCTGGCAACCGCCCAGAACACGCTCTACGATGTAAGCGTCTACATCACCGTCCAGCAGTTCTACGGGGGCACGATGCTGTACCGTTCCGACACGGGCCTGATCTGGGCGATCTTCAATGATGGCACGGCTTATGAATTTCCCTCAGCCAGCTATGGCGCGCTGCCAGATAACCCGATCAGCGTCACACCGCCGGGCCGGATTCGCCCGATCAACGGCTTTGGGCGCATCTGGGGCAATCACGCATGGGTACGGACTAAACTCGGTTGGGCGATCCGCAGCGAATACGGCCTCACCACGCGCCTGATCACGCACGACCAAACGGTGTATATCCTCAATATCTACAACAGAACGCTGGCGATCAGCGCCAACCGGACCTGGCGGTATGTGACCTCGATCCCCGATCCGCCCGCCGACCTGCAACCCAGCGTGGATGCGCTCACTGTCACGCCTGATCCGGTCAACGCCGGGGGCACAATCACGATCACCTGGGCCGCGCGCAACACGGATACCGTGCTGATCGAGGTCTATAACGCCGCGAATGAGATCATCACCGTGTTCGAGGAACTGCCCCTGACCGGCGAAGTCTTCGTTTCCGTGCCGATCACGGCGACGGCGCAGTTGCGGATCGTGGTCTGGGGCGCGAACCGGCCTAATTTTTATGTTCCGGTGAAAATGTACGAACACGTCATCTCAGCCGAAGCGGTGATCGGGGTAACGGCCTACCAACCGCAAACCATCTACACCCAGGCCGCCTACCAGCCGTATGAACACGGCTTTATGATCTGGCGGGCGGACAGTGGCGCGGTGCTGGTTTTCGCGGGATCGCAGGGCGGACAACTCTACACCTTCGCCGAGGATAGCTATGGCGCGCTGCCGGACAACCCCTACACCACGCCGCCGGACGGACTCATCGCCCCGGTGAGCGGCTTCGGCAAAGTCTGGGGCAACACCGCCTTTGTCCGCGATCAACTCGGCTGGGCAACGGGACCGGAACAACCCTACGACATGACGATTGAATCGTATGACACCGAAACCGCGTATTTGCTGCCAGAGGGCCGTATCGCGCAGGTCACATGGCACAACTTTTGGACGTTGGAGTAAAGAGGCATCTGTTCCCACACACAAACAAAGAGCGAAGCGTAGGGTATGCGTGGGGGGGCGCTTCGCTCTTTGTGACGGGTGACTCGCAAGGATCGAGTTTTATCAGCAAAGAAACCATCATGTTTTTACTATAGTTCCAAACAACCTTCCAAAGCATAAAGAAGTATTAATTTTCATCATCAAGCCTCACGCCACAACAATTATATCACGGCTATGATAGAACGGACCTGACACGCTGTATCTACGCTAACAATGACCATCTTAACTAGAGAACCGCTGCACATTCTTCATAGTTGCGATCACCTCTGAAAAGACATATTGCGCCAGCAATCCCCTGATTCCAGCGAAACTTTCCCTCGATCAATGGGCCTATTATCTCCCATTGCGATCTGTGACACTCTTTACATTTCCCAATTTCCAGGAAAGAAGTGCTAAAAAAACAGCATTCCCTCAAACCTTGTGATAGAATAAAATCATCATTTTTATCCATCTTGAGGAGTGTCCATCATGAAAAAGAGTTTATCGAGTTTGATTTTGCTGGTCCTGCTAGTGACTCTCGTCGTACCAGCCAGCGCAGAGGGACCAACCGTTACCTTCGTAAACCCCGTACCGGGTGACGTGTTGACGTTAGCAGTTGGCGAATCATACACGCTCGAAGTTCATGTCAGCAGCGATGTGGCATTCATTCGGGCGCAGATGGCGCTGGATCAATTCTATCCGGGGCGTTACGTCACGGCGAATGGGATGGTCGGCGCGCACAAAGGCACAGAAGCCACCATGCAAATCACGCTGACCGGCAAAGGCGCTACCGCCGAACTTCCTGGCGGGATTGCCCCTGTCTCGCTGATCGTGGGTGTGCGGTATCAGGGTGGTAACGTGGTCGTAGAAACCTACGACTTTGGGGTTATTGTCCAGTAATCATCATGTTCCCCCAACGTTCTGACCAACACGAAATCCCAGGCGCGTAACCTGGGATTTTGTGTTAGTGATACCTCACCTTAAACAACTTGCATTAAATATAAAACCTCCCCTACAATTACAAGCAATGACTTTACCCTAACATTTTGTGTGGGGACTCAATGTCAACGCCAACCTATTTACAGCAACTCGATATATTTGTCTCTTCACCCAACGACGTACCAGACGAACGGCAGGCCGTGATCCGCGCCATTGACCGGCTAAACGCCCTCCATCACATCAACCATACCTACCGGTTGCGCGCCTTAACGTATGAAGACATCGTTCCGCCCGAAAGCGGTGCGCCAGCCCAGGCCATTGTGGATCGCTATATGCAAGCCACGTCCTGTTACCTGTTCATTTGCATCCTGTGGAGTCGGATCGGCACACCGTTCACCCACCCCGACGGGCGGCAGTTCCCATCAGGCACGGTGTATGAATTCACCAGCGCCTACACCGCCTTGCAACAACACGGCTGGCCCCGCATCCTGTTATACCGCCGCACCGATCCTAACCCGGCGGCTGATCCCGATCAACAGCGTCAGGTTGAAGCCTTTTTTCAGCAAATCGAGCGCGGCAAATCGTTGGCCGGTATCTACAAACCCTATAGCTACGATGACCACGCTTTTGAAGAGATGATTTTCCGGCATATTGAACATATTCTGAGCCAGTATCCGCCGAAAGGAACCGCGATGCCACCCAATGCACAACCATCGTCCGAATCAGAATCCTACCATGTCACGGCTGGCGATCACGGCACGGCTGTTGGCCGGGTCGATGGGGATTTTGTGCAGGCCCACCACGTCCAGATTGATCGCCGCACCTATTACGGTGATTCGCCGGAGATCAAGCTCCTTAAAACAAAAATTGAAGACTTGCAGGAACAAATCGCGCAGAAAAGCGAAGCGCTCAAAGAAGCGCGGTTTCATGACCAGGTGCAAGCCAATATTCACCGGGACCGAAGCGGCCAGATCAGCCCCAACACGATCATCGCCATTGTGGGTGTATTGGTTGGCGCAGGGCTGGCCGCCGCGATTGAGCCGTTATTGGGGATCATCGCCGCCATCGTGTTGGGTATTGGCGCGGTGCTGTGGTTGCAAAACCAACCCGCCTCCGCCCCACCCCCTGCGCCGCGCGCCACCGCCATCGAAGCCGACATCCAGCAGGCGCAGCACCAATTGCAAACGCAGCAAGCAGAGCTTAAGCGGCTGAGACAAATGGCAGCCGACGAGCAACACATACCATAGTAAAGGAGATAATTTTATGGACATCTTGTATTCCTTGATCGCTTTAGCCTTGGGCTATTGGTTTCTCAGGCGGCGCGGCGGGGGAGCCGTTAACGTGATCCCCACGCTGCGGTTGCAGCACTATATATTTACGCCGCAAGTCACCGATCCGAAAGGCACTATCTTAGAAATTGAGGCGATCCAACCGGGGTTCATCGCGCGGGTGATGAACTGGCTAGGGATCGGCATTGTATCCACCTTGCGCGTGACCAACAGCGAAATTCGGGTCTCACTCAGCCGCTTTTCAGGGACCGAACACTTTGTTGCGCCACTGGTGGACTTGCGGGCGGCCAGCGCCGCCGTTAATAAACCCGCCTGGGCACTTTGGGTGGGCGTCGCGATTATTGCCGGGGACATATTAGGCTTGTTAGCAGGCGAAATCAACTTCGGGGGAATGGTCTTTATTCTGATCGTCGGCGGGCTGTTTTTATTCCACTACTACCGCACCAGCCGCTTACTGATCGCCTTTTCAACGAGCGAAGTGTTACAACATCAGGGCATTGCGTTCAAAGCACGACGGGTCAACGGCCAGGACATCAATCAGGCCGTCTTGATCGCCACCATGCATTACGTCAACCGCACCATCGTAAAAGCCCACCTGCCCGATTCCCTTGCCCCCATGACTCCACAACCTGCTGAGCGAATTTAATACCTACGGGAGATCCACTAAATGCCTGCTAATGTTTCTTTATACGTTCAAAAATTCGAATTCCACCGGGAAGTGGGACCAGATGGCAAAATTGTTGAAATTGAAGGCCGCAACAAGGGGCTAATTGGAACCATTCTCAACGCGCTGGGCATCGCCGAAAAATCGTATCTGATCATCACGAAAACCGATGTCACCTTCCGCTTCACCAACCTGGGCGGCACACAGCATATCGTCTGCCCCCTGGATTCGATCACCTGCTCGATCTCCGGCGTGACTAAACCACTCAGCCAGTTGATATGGGGATTGGTTGCCGCTATTGTTGGCTTTTTTATCCTCGTATCGGGCGAGTCGGCCCTCACCGGCTTGTTGATCGGGGCCGTTGGCGTGGGTCTTGTCGTTTCATACCTGATCACGCAAAATCTCACATTTCTCTTTTCCACCGGTGATATTGACGGGGCCGCCGGATTAGCTTTTGATGCCAGCACTGCCGGGGGCCAACGGCTGACCATTGAGTCGCTGCTGGAAATTGTGGAACACGTCAATTACCATATTGTCGATCTCCAGGCCAGACAGAAATAGCCCCACCCAACATAGTACGTCGGGGCAGGTTTGATTTGCTATGCCAACCGGCCTCACCCCCTAAATGCAATACGGTTTAGTTAAGGGCGGGCGCGAACGATGAAATAACCACGCTTTGATGAAAAGGGTGAGGACGTGGTGGGCGAAAATGCTCAGGGCGTTTTTTTCTTAACCTTGGACATTTGCGTTTGACAACCTGTGGATTGATACGGTTATCGCGCGGGGGCAAGACACAAGAGGCCATATCATCGAGTAGGCGTTGCCACAAGCGCGGATGGTGCTCAGGATGGATGAGTTGAAAATCAGCGATAGCATCGGTAATCAAGCGCACACTATCGATAAAACTCAAGCGGTCAGGGTCAAGCTGAGGGGCGACTGCCGCATGGTGCATGAGCGAACGAATGACAAAATG
>JAFGJA010000631.1 GCA_016929355.1 Anaerolineae bacterium
CGGATCGCCACGACGGGCATTATCGGGCTATGCCTGCTCTCGCTGCTAATTTTCCTGGTTGGCGCGGTTATGCTTAATGCGGTGAGTATGATCGTGCTGCTGTTCGCGGTGGCGGCGCTCACGTTCCGCGATCTGATCGCGTGGATCGGTGATCTGATCGGATGGCTGCGCGGCGGGGTTGCATCCCTAGCACAAAGCGAACGCTGGCCGCGTTTTCTGGCGTCCGTGGCGTTGTTCATGATCGCGCTGGCGTTTGTGTGGACGCTCATGCCCCCATCCAAATGGGATGTGCTGACATATCATCTCGCGGGACCGGAGCAGTACGTTGAACACGGCAGTTTTTACGCCGCCAAACATAATCATTTCCTCGGTTTTCCGCAGTTGGTCGATACGCTCTACGCGGGCCAACTGGCGATCACAGGGCGATTGGCGGGCAGCAGTCTGATCCATTGGGTGATCGGCGTCTATCTGCTCATGATGGCGGGCGGGTATACGGCACGGCGCGCGAATCAGGCGGCGGGCTGGTTGGCGGTCACGATCCTGCTGGCGGCGACAACGATCTGGCAAGAGATGACATTCGCGTATAACGACCTGCTGCCGATTGCGCTGGCGGTGATCGGGTTGGCCGTGATCGAAGCATGGGACGCAGTACGGTACACAGCGCGGCGTGATGCAGATTCAGCAAACCCAACTGATTCGCATTGGCGGCGCGGAATCGGTTATGTGCTGCTGCTTGGTATGATTGCGGGCTTCGGCATGAGCACCAAATACACCGTGATCTGGCTGGCGGCGGCGTTTGGCTTGCTGATCGTGTGGCAAATGCGGCGGGATGGACTGCGCAACCTGATCATGGGGGGCGCGGTGTATGGGCTAACAGCGCTGATCACGTTCGCGCCCTGGCTGATCCGCAATACGATCTGGTACGACAGCCCCACCTATCCCATGCTTTTCGAAGCCGCCGAAATGGATACGCTCCGGCAGGAATGGTACAGCCAGCCGGAATCGGGCTTGATTTACGGGGAAAATGCGTGGCAGATTCCGCTTTTGCCGGTGATGGCGACCTTCATCGGCGTCGAGGGCGCGGGGATGTATAATACCGACATCGGCCCCTTATTCCTGATTCTGCTGCCCCTGCTGCTGCTCACATGGCGACAGTTAACCGCCGACGAGCGGATCACGCTCAAACACGCCTGGATCGTCGCCGGGATCATGTTTGCGGCATGGTTGATCAGCGCGTCGTTGGGATCGTACATCAGTGTACAAACCCGGCTGGTGCTGTATATGTTCGGGCCGTTAGCGGTGGCGGGCGGCATCACGTTTGAATCGTTACGCCAATTGCCCAAAAAGCCGGTTGATCTGGGTTTCGTGATGCAGGCATTGGTCGCTATGACGATGGTGTTTATGGCGATCAACAGCGTGCAGTTGATGAACACGAGCGGCGTGCAATTGTATTTTTCCGGCGAGAAGGATTACGAACAGCAGTACCTCGAACATACGCTCGGCTGGCACATTATCACTATGCAAGACCTCAACGATCTGCCGGAGGGATCGACGGTGCGCTTTTTGTGGGAACCGCGCTATCTCTACTGTGATAACGAGTATGTGAACTGCATCACCGATTCGTTGATGGATGCCTGGTATTATGCGCGCAATACGGTTGAAAGCGATAACGGCACAGTGGGCAATCCCACCGCGATTGCGGACTTGTGGCAGCAAGACGCGGATTATTTGCTGGTATACGATTACGGACGCCGCTTTGAGTGCGGGCGAGACTTATGCGGTTCGGGCGAAGCGGGCAACGATCTCTACACCGAGGCGGATTGGCGCGCGTGGGATACGTTCGTGAGCGAGCACTTGACCGAAGTATGGCATAACACCGCGCCGGACGATGGGGTAATTTATATTTTGTACGAGTGGCAAAATCCCTCTGGGCGTCAATGACCGAGGCGAAGTCCTGGCGGTGACACTGCCATCCGGCAACACTGATGATCGCCAACCGGCCCCGCAACTGACCAACAAATTGCTCAAACACGGCATCGAACTGATTACCAGCGCGACATCAAAAAATACTCATCATAGTTTTAATAAATATATATATTAATAATTTACTGAATTCATACTCATCTTGATATATAATACTAGAATCTCATGTCTTGTATCCTACAGTGGGAAATATCAGCGATCCAAACTTAGCGGCGTGGGGTTCCACCGGAGAATGTTCATGAAACATATTCGCAGCGTTACATTTCTATGTACAATCTTTCTCTTAATAGTCGTGTCTGGCAAGACTTCGATAGATATTGCTCACGGCGATGTCTCTCTTTCACATAGCGAGAGGGATACCGCTCCTTCGATTATATTCAATGCATTAGGTGACATTGAACAGCCGATTACAAATTCATCTGATTTGCCTGATGATAGACAGTTCTCGTCAAACACTTTAACCATAGGCAATCCCGCAGCCGTATACTGTAAGGAGCTAGGCCATGAATACGTGGTTGAAGTGTCCGATCCAGGCCAACAAGGTATCTGTAAATTTGCTGATGGCTCACAATGTAATCAATGGGCCTTTTTGCGTGGTGAATGTGGGCAGGAATTCAACTACTGCGCACAGCAAGGTTATGACACCATTACCCGTGCCGACGGACGTAACCCATTAACCAAAACCTATGCCGTATGTATCGAACGGTCAGCACCGGAACAATCACCTGGGCAGGAAGTTGGTTCGGCTACCGAAATGATGAACCTGCTTAATAAAGCGATGGGGTGCGAATCAGGTGATTGTAATCGTGATGACGCCCTGACCGTCGAGGAGTTAGAGGCAGCGCAAGATACAGCGGATGACCACCCCTTGCAAACAGACCCGGCGATGAGTGTGCCAGCGAGCTTTGACTGGCGTTCATATAACAGCGCGAACTGGCTTTCTCCGATCAAAAATCAGGCCAGTTGTGGCAGTTGTTGGGCATTCGCCGCAGTGGGGGCAGTTGAAGCGGAATACAACATCAGTACCAATAACCCCACTCTCAATCTCGATTTGGCCGAACAACAACTGGTTTCGACCTGTTGTTCGGGGAGTTGCAGTGGGGGCAGCAGTTATACCGCGCTCGTATACATCCGCGATCAAGGTATTGTTGATGAAAGTTGTATGCCGTATATCGCAGTCGATAATTCCTGTTCGGAGCTTTGCTCAACCTGGGCGAGTCGTCTGACGTACATCGATACCTTCACCACTACATATTCAGCCACACCCACCATGATCAAAGAGCAGTTAGTGGCTACCGGGCCGGTGGTCGTTTCCATGGGTATCAGTGATGACTTCGGCGGCTACTTTGATGCAAATGATGTTTACCATTGCACCAACGATTCGGGGACGAACCATGCCGTTGTGATTGTCGGCTACAATAACGCAGGCGGCTATTGGATCGTGCGCAACAGTTGGGGGACCTGGTATGAAGATAATGGGTACTTCAAGGTTGGGTACGGGGAATGCAAAATTGACTCCTACCGGCTGCACACTGTACTCGACGAAATCCCAACCCCGACTTTGTTTAGCCCCTGGAACGATGACGCATACCAAGATTACACCGTAGACTTCTACTTTGATGTTCCCTTGGGCAACACGTATGCTGAATTGCGTCTGAGCACATCGCCCGATCCGAATGCAGCCGCCATTGTGAGTACCATTGTCACCGATGGCAACTCGCCCTACCAGTACACGTTTAATGCCGATGGTCGCTACTATTGGCACATGCGTACTTTGCGTTCGATTTCACCCGCGATTGGCAGCGATTGGGTTACACACACGTTCGTGCTCGATACCGCAGCGCCAACAGGGGCCTTGTATCCCAATACCCCATCGTATCTGAATACCTGGTACGTCAGGTTATGTGCTGATGCACAAGACGCGCTCAGTGGCATCTCTGAAATAGATTTCTACGTCTGGTACGATCCAGATGCGGACTGGTCGCCGCAAACTTCGGCAGTCTTTGATCCAAAACAGTCCTCATCGCCGTTGAACATAGCACAAAGTTCCACTCACCAGTCGCTTATACCGACACCACCGCCCCCGCGAACTGCGTTGGATAGATCGCCTGCCACCAGTTCGGCAACCGGTACACCGGACTGGCATTACATTGGCTATGATCTTTATGCGGGAGATGGGTGGTCCCAACTGTGGAACACCTACGGGATAGCGGATCAGCGCGATGTCCATTTCTTTATCTACATCTATGACTGGGCCGGTAACTCCACGGGAATAGCGAGTTGGAGTCATACGCTGGATCGTAATCCACCGAAATTTGGTTTGCGTTCACTGACCCCACGCAGCCCAACCCAATTTAACCTGTGGTGGTGGGGCTATGATGAGGAGTCATCTGTCCGGGCGTTCGATGTCCAATACAGCGATAACGGCGGCCCATGGACCTATCTAGTCAATAATCAACTGATCTACAATAAGACCTTTAACGGGATCATCGGCCATACCTATCGATTCCGTATGCGCGCTTATGACTGGGTGGGCAATGTGCATCCCTGGGAAGATGTGCGGCAAGATGTGTCAGAGTATGCCACCCTGATCGTTGCCCCGCCGGTCAATGATGAGATGGCGAATGCCAGAACGTTTAGCAGCCTGTCCTACACGGATAGCCGTGATGTAGCCGGTGCGACAAATGGCGTTAACGATCCGCAACCAAGCTGCGGGTACTGGGTGGGGCGCTCCGCCTGGTACGCCTTTACCCCCGCCGATTACACACAAGTTGAAGTCAATACAACTGGCTCCAACTATGATACAGTGCTCTCGGTTTGGACTGGTACACCCGGCAATCTGCGCGAAATCGGCTGTAACGATGACGCCGATACCGGTTATACCTCACAAGTGACCTTTGCGGCGGCCCGCAATCAAACCTACTACATCATGGCCGCAGGCTACTATGAAGCAAGCGGAAATCTTGTCCTCAATGCAGTACCTCATGCGTTTTGTTCAAGTGTAACCGATGTGCCCGCTACGGAATGTGAGGCGCTCTGGTCGCTCTATGCTGCCGCCAACGGTGAACATTGGGTTAATAACGGTGGCTGGTTCAGCAGTCCGGCGGTGTGTGGTTGGCATGGTGTAACCTGTGCGGCAGGACATGTCACCAAACTTGACCTGTTCGCTAATGGGTTGATCGGTTCGCTGCCCACCAATCTCAACCAGTTATCCTATCTGACTGAATTCCATGCCGGATACAACGAACTTGGCGGTTCACTCCCACCATCATTAGGCAGCCTGGGAAATTTGCAGGTTCTCTCTCTGGGGAAAAACCAACTGGATGGTTCAATTCCAACGGAATTGGGGAATTTAAGCAGCTTAGTTTTGTTGCACCTGGGAGAAAATAATCTCAGTGGTTCACTACCCACATCATTGGGCAATCTGGGAAATTTGCAGGAATTGATCCTGAGCTATAACCAACTCGATGGCTCAATTCCAACAGGGTTGACGACGCTTACAAATCTGCGTTGGTTGTCATTGGAGGGCAATCAGTTATCGGGTGAACTGCCCCCGGTCAGTGGCTGGCAAACGAATTTGACCATGCTGTCGCTGGGCGGCAATCAGCTATCAGGCGCATTACCCGCCGATCTGGGAACACTGACCAACTTGCAATATTTGTTCCTTGACAACAATCAATTCGCGGGTGAAATCCCGACCTCGATCACCAATCTTTCCGCGTTGACAACGCTCGTGTTGGACTACAACAAACTGGAAACCAGCGAAGCCACTGTTGATACCTTTATCAGTTCGTTTACCCCGAACTGGATGAACACGCAGACGGTATCTCCACACAACTTGACTGTGCCAACCGTCACGGTAGAGAGCGCAACGCTTGATTGGGATGCCATAGCTTACACAGGCGATGGTGGGTACTATGAAATTGGGTATGCGACGACCTCTGGCGGACCGTATACAAGTGGCTGCCAGACAGCCAATAAATCGACAACAACCTGTACCATCACTGCGTTGGACGATGGCACAACCTATTACTTCGCAGGACGAACCTATACTCCCGCGCACGGTACACAGCAAAATAACCTGTTGAGCGATTACGCCAACGAGGTTTCCGCTACGACTCCGCCGCGGCCTCAAGTGCCGACTGATGTAAGTGCAACAGCCGTTTCCGAAGTACAGATTGACGTATCGTGGACAGATACCAACACTGATGAAAGCAATTACCTCATCGAACGCTCACCGGATGGATCATCAAACTGGACACAAATTGGCGCGGTGGCCGCAGATGAAACTACGTTCAGCGATACGACATTGTCATGCAGCGTGACGGCTTACTATCGGGTGCGTGCCTATCGCACTAATGATGGGTTGTATTCCCTCTACTCGAACATCGTCAGCGATACAACGATACTCTGTCCACTGGTCGCACCAACAAACCTGACTGCAACCGGCAGTTCGCGCACAACTATCGATCTGAATTGGGGTGAAAACAATATTGATGAAACCGCCATTCGCATTGAGCGCGCGCCAACCGGTACGACTTCCTGGTTTGAAATTGCCGACCTGCCCGCCGATACCATCGCTTACCAGGATGGCGATTTCAGTTGTGGGACAGCTTACGATTACCGCAGCCGCGTCTATCGGAATGCCGACAGCAGCTATTCGGACTATTCAGCCGTGGCGACAGGATCAACCTGGTCATGCTTGCCCGCGAGTCCGAGCCTGATCGCGCCCGGTAACACGACCCTGGTCGAAGACAGTACGCCGAGTTTTACCTGGTCGCAAACCACCAATGCCGCCCGCTACGAGATTCAGATCGATGACAACAGCAATTTCAGCAGTCTGGTGCAAACGGCGACAGTCAGCACAACAACTTACACGGCAACGCGCCTGACTGACGGCCTGTTTTACTGGCGCGTGCGCGGCTTGACCGCTCATGATGAGCCAGGCGCTTGGAGCGTCGTTTGGAGTTTTACCATTGACGCAACAACGGTGAAATTGACGGTTCCCTTAGATGGCACGATCACCAATGATGCTACGCCAACTTTCGAATGGGAATATATCGTTGATGCGATCCGCTACACGATCCAGATCGATGATGATCCCGCGTTTGGCTCACCCCGTTACACTGTCAATCGCCTCAACACCACCTATACCCCCTTCATCGGTCTGGTTGATGGGACATGGTATTGGCGGGTGCGCGCCCAACTGACCGATAATTCCTGGGCCGCCTGGAGCACGTCCTGGCGGGTGACGGTGGATCGCGTGCGTCCGGTACAAGTGGTACTTACCGCTCCAACCAATAACGCCACGAGCACCACCAACACGCCCACCTTTATCTGGACCGGCATTACCGATGCGATCAACTACCAGATTCAGATCGATATCAATCAGTATTTCAACACGGCGAACAAGGTCGAAGGCTACTCGAACATTAACCAGTTTATCCCCAATCCGCCATTGGTGGATCGGCCCTGGTACTGGCGAGTACGGGCCATTGATGCTGCCGGGAACATCGGCGCATGGAGCGCGAGCTGGCGGGTGTATGTGAATGCCTTACCGACCCCCGTGCCCACGCTGGAATTGCCAATAGATGGCGCGCTAACGAATGATCGCACGCCGCTGTTTAACTGGACGGATGAAACGGGCGTGGTGCGCTACAACATCGTGGTCGATGATGATCCGTTCTGTGCTTCGCCGCGCTTGAATGCTAATCCGATCCCCTCAACCTACACGAATGCCCTGGTCGGTTTGGCGGATGGGGTGTGGTACTGGCAGGTGCGGGCGCTGGGAGCCGATGGGAACTGGGGTGACTTTTCCAAACCCTGGTCCTTCATCGTCGATACGACCCGCCCTGGTCGCCCGCTTCAGGTTGCTCCGGCGAATGGCAGCACGGTGCAGGTTGATACCTTTGCCTTGGATTGGGCCGCGTTAGCCGACACCGATGGGTACGATGTGCAGGTCGATACGAATGCCTACTTCAACACAGCCAACCGCATCGATCAGCAGGTCTTCACCGATGTGGCTACGGTCAACTTCCCGTTTGATGGTAAATGGTACTGGCGCGTGCGGGCCTTTGACGCAGCCGGTAATATCGGTGCGTGGAGTACGGTGTGGAATGTCTTCGTGGATGCGGAGGTCACACCGGTTCCGACGCTGATTAGCCCGGCGAACACGCTGCTGACGCGGGATCGCATCTTCACGTTCGATTGGACGGCAGAGGCAGGGGTCAAGCGTTACAACATCCAGGTTGATAACGAAACCAGCTTCGCGGCCCCCTATCGCATCAACGCGAGTCCGGCAGCCGATGAATTCCGCAATGCAATCGCCCCGCTCGGCAATGGTGTCTGGTACTGGCGCGTGCGCGCGCAAGGTACGGATAACATCTGGGGCGCATGGTCCGACTACTACACGCTCAACATTGACCTGCTGCGCCCGGCTCGCCCGACGCTGGCGACTCCGCCCAATGGTTCCACAACGACTGACAACACGCCCCCCTTTACCTGGAATGAAGTCGGTGATGCGGATGTGGTCGGTTACATCATCCAGATCGACAGGAATTACCTGTTCACCAGCACCGAAAAAATCCAGCAGCAGGTTGCAGGGACGACTTATACCCCCGGCGATCCGCTCGTGGACCGGCGTTGGTTCTGGCGGGTGGCGGCAGTCGATGCGGTGGGTAATCAGAGTCCCTGGAGTCCGTTCTGGTCGGTGATCGTGGCAACGACAACGCCCACCGCCGATCAGCAAGTCATTCCGGCGACCAATCCCCAGGTGCAGCGTACCGGCCAGTGGCAGCGTTATACACTGAATGGCCGCAGCTATCTCGCCAGTCGTAGTGAAGCGGCGGCGCTCGGCCTGACGTTTACCGGTTCACAGCTCACGATCCGTTTCGCCCAACACAACACGCTGGGCACGTTTGCGATTGAGATCGATGGACAGGTGGTGCAAACGGTCAACAGCCACACGCCGACGCTGACCTGGGGGCGGGTGACGCTCCCCGTCGCGCCGGGTGAACATACGGTGCGCCTTGTGACGTTAAGTGGCTCAGTGGTGATTGATGCTTTCGTCATCACGCCGTAAGATGAGACACAATACAAAGCCGCTTAATGGCTAATGGTTCGAGCCGGGGATTACCCATCTCCGGCTCGTTTTTTGTAGCGCAACAAACTGTTCCAGGGCTGATCTCGCGCCCATTTTTGACACTACCAGCGATGATGGACTTGTTCGCGGATATACTTATCGTAGATCGCTTCGATTTGCGCCATCGTTGCCGCACTGAGCGGCGGCAAATCGGCGGCTTTTACATTATCCTCCGCCTGCGTGGGACGCTTTGCGCCGGGAATCACGCACGTTACCGCATCAAACATCAAAATCCAGCGCAGCGCGAATTGCGCCATCGTCGCATTATCCGGTAGCAGCGCTTTGATTTCCTCAACAGCAGCTAACCCCGTGTCATAATCCACGCCAGAGAACGTTTCGCCACGATCAAACGACTCGCCGTAACGGTTAAACTTGCGGTGATCATCGTCGGCAAACTCGGTTTGACGAGTCATCTTGCCGGTGAGCAACCCGCTCGCCAACGGCACGCGCGCCAGAATCCCGATTTTGCGGCGTTGGGCTTCCTTAAAAAAGAGTTCGATGGGACGATGACGGAACATATTGAAGATGATCTGGACCGTCTTCACATGCGGATACTCAATTGCTTTGAGCGCTTCTTCGACCTTTTCCACGCTGACGCCATAATGGGCAATCTTGCCCGCCTGGACCAGATCATCCAGCGCGCCGAAAACCTCCGGGCGGTAAAAAACGTCGGTGGGCGGGCAGTGTAACTGCACCAGATCAAGACAATCCGTGTCCAGATTTTTCAGGCTGCGCTCGATGAATTTCGTCAAATTTGCCGCGTTATAGCCATCGGCCACATGCGGATCAAGACGCCGCCCGGCTTTGGTCGCCACATGGATCGTTTCGCTGCGTTCCTTCAACACCTGCGCAATCAAACGTTCGCTGCGCCCATCGCCGTACACGTCCGCCGTGTCAATGAAATTCACGCCCATGTCAATCGCCTTGTGCAGCGCGGCAATGGATTCGGCATCGTCCACATCGCCCCATGCGCCACCAATGGCCCACGCGCCAAAACTCACTTCAGACACCTGCCACCCGGTCCGGCCTAATTCACGGTACTGCATCAAAATCTCTCCTTAACAAAATGGCTGTTCTCACGTATAAATAAGATGACCTTATTTTACTAAAGGTTGCACCTTCCTAATTGTAGCTTGTTTAGTTCAGGAGAACAGTATGTCGATTGACGTAAAAGATCAACCCACTGGCGCAGAAAATGTCGTATGGGATTTGACGGATTTGTACGCCGGGGTGGATGATCCCGCGATTGAAGCGGACATTAACCAGACCAACGAACGCGCGGAGGCTTTCGCCGCCCACTATTACGGCAAACTCACCGCGCTGGACGATGAAGAACTGTATGAAGCCATTCAGGAACTTGAATCCATTTCTGAAACCGCATACAAACTCGGCAACTTCGCCCAACTCCAATGGACGCTGGATACCGGTAACGCGCAGTACGGCGGCTTGATGCAGCGTATTCGGGAATGGTCGTCACAGTTGGAACAGAAACTCCTGTTCTTTGAACTTGAATGGACCAACGCCCCCGAAGATTTTGTCCAACGTATGATGGAGCATCCCACCATCCAACATTATACGCATTGGCTGGAAACGACCCGCCGCTACCAACCGCACCGCCTCAGCGAGCCGGAAGAGAAAATTCTTGCCGAAAAATCAGTGACCGGGCGCGGTGCGTGGAATCGCTTCTTCTCGGAATTTATGGGCAGCCAGCGCTATGAATTCGAGGGCGAAGAACTGACGCAAGGTGACATTCTCGCCAAACTATATGTTGAAGATCGAGAGGTGCGGAAGCGCGCGCAGCAAACCTTTACCGATAATCTCGCCAAAAATTCGCAAACCCTCACGTATATCTATAACACGCTCGCTGCCGAAAAAGCATCGGATGACCGGCTGCGCAAATTCCCGACCTGGATTTCCTCGCGGAATCTGGATAATGAAGTGAGTGATGAGGTCGTTGATGCGCTGGTCGAAGCGGTCACGTCGCGGTATGACATCGTGGCGCGCTATTACACGATCAAGCGCGATCTATTGGGCGTAGATGAATTGTTCGATTATGACCGTTACGCGCCGCTCCCGGCTGCCGAAGGATTTTACCACTTCGACAAAGCCAAAGAGATGGTGCTGAATTCGTACACCAAATTCCACCCGCGCATGGGCGAGATCGCGGCGCTGTTCTTCAATGGTTGGATCGATGCGCCGACCCGTCCCGGCAAACGCAGTGGGGCGTTTAGCGCCAGCGTTGTGCCCTCGGTTCACCCGTATATCATGCTGAACTACACCGCCAATGCCCGCGACGTGATGACGATGGCACATGAACTGGGGCACGGCATCCACCAGTATCTTTCACGCGAACAGGGCTTGTTCCAGTCGGATACCCCGCTCACAACGGCGGAGATGGCGTCTACGTTTGGCGAAATGCTGGTCTTTAGCGATTTCATGGAACAGGAAACCGATCCCAAGATTCAATTGGCGATGCTGGCCCACAAAATCGAAGACACATTCGCCACCGTGTTCCGCCAGATTTCAATGAACCGCTTCGAACACGGAATGCATACTGCGCGCCGCGAAGAAGGCGAACTCAGCGCCGAACGCTTTGCCGAAATCTGGATGGAATCGCAGCGTGCGATGTTCCAGGGCAGCGTGACCATGACCGATAACTACGCGCGTTGGTGGAGCTATATCCCGCATTTCTTGCAAGTACCGGGTTATGTCTATGCGTATTCCTTTGGGGAACTGCTGGTCCTGGCGCTCTTTGCGCGCTACCGGCAAGAAGGGGCCGACTTCGCGCCGCGTTACTTCGAGGTGTTGCGCGCGGGCGGCTCGGATTGGCCGGAGAAAATTCTTGCGCCGATGGGCGTTGACCTGACCGATCCGACCTTCTGGCAGGAAGGGTTAGGCGAAATCGAAGCATTGATCGCGCAGTTGGAAACGCTGGTCGAGCAGACGAAGTAAATCACGTACAGGTACCTCACCGCCCCTGCTTGTGCGCGAGCAGGGGTGGATTTGATGCAGACCAGGGAACTTGTAGGGGCGAACCAATGTGTTCGCCCTGGGCCGACACGCTGGTCGGCCCCTACGAAAATCAACCACCGCCTATCCCGATTTTCTAACAGAAGGTGCGCCAAAATCAGGGCAGAGTATAATTAAGGACACATTCATTGACTGTATGGGGTACGATCTTATGCGATATGGCGCGGTGCTGTTAGACCCAAATCACATTGAAGAAACTGTCCAACACCTGATCGAATTTTACGATCTGACGGCGGCTGATCTGCCCGCCCTGCGCCGGATTGTGAGTTTATATCCACAGCCGGTGCAGATGATCTTTGACGAAACCAACGCCCTATTGCATCAGGATATGGTGCTGGCGGATAAATTCACCTTTGATATGGAAAATGATACGCTCATTTTGTTCAGCCGCGATAAACACACCGTCATTGACGCCCTGATCGAAATGATGATGTATTTGACCGGCTTCTCGACGATGATGGGAGCCGATGAAACGTGGGTGGTCGAATTGACTATTGGCGCGTGGAAACCCGTCAAAAAACGCATCATGCGCGATATTGGGTTGGAGGCTGGGCCGCAGCCGCGCGGCGTGGTCGGGCTGCCCCCGCCACCGGAAGAGGCCACCGAGGGCGGATCGTATCCGTTTCAAACTCTGGTTTCGCGCTTTGATCGCGCCTCGTTTCACCAGATGGTCGTGTTAGCCGCGCGGGATGACATCGCCGTGTATTTTCCGCCCGACACACATCCCAATGTGTTGAATGCGTATGCCTCGATACGGAACGCGATCCAGGCGGTAGGGAAAGACATCGCCTTAACCGATCACCAGACGTTTAACGCGCGGCTGATGGAAGAGGTCCAGAAATTACAGAATCACTATAAACCCAGTGAACTGCCGTTTCCCAAGTGGTTATCCGATCTGGCGGAGCATGATCCGCGCTCAACGGCAAGTGACCTGGGCTTGTTCCCAAAGCAAGATGCTCCACCGCAGCATCCGCCCAAACGCGATGATCCGTTTGAGTCGTTCATTGATGATCTGCTTTCCGACGATGATTAAGCAGGCAAACCAACCGGCAAGGTGAACACAAACGCCGTGAACGCCGGATCGGTATCGCTTTCCACCCAGATACGCCCCCCGTGCAGCATAACCAACTGCCGCACAATCGCCAGACCCAAACCGGTCCCACCGCTATCCCGCGCGCGGGCGTCTTCGGCGCGCCAGAAGGGATCGAAGACGTGCGCGCATTGTTCCGGTGTAAGCGAACTCCCCGTATTCTGGATTCTGATCTCGATAGTCTGATCCATCTGCTGCGCGATAACGGTAATCCGGCCCTGTTCGGGCGTGTGACGCAGCGCATTAGCCAATAAATTGCTCAGGATTTGCTGCACGCGATCCACATCCACCGTGACCAGGGGCAAAGCCGCCGCCGGGTCCGCGATCAGATCAACATTCGCATCAGTGGCTAAGGGCGCAAACTGATCCACCGCCCGTGTGATCAGATCATGAGCGGGAATCGATACTTTTTTGAGCGGAAGCTGCCCCGCCTCGGCGCGCGTCATCAAGCGCACATCTTCCACCAGCCGGGTTAAATGGATAGTTTGATCGTAAGCAACGGCGAGGTGCTGCGCATCCAGGGGAAAGACGCCATCCAGCATCGCTTCCAAATGGCCGCGTAAGACGCTAACCGGGGTGCGCAATTCGTGCGCAATCGAAGCCGCCATCCGTTTGCGCAGTGCTTCGCCTGCCGCCAGATCATGCGACATGGTATTGAACGCCTCGGAAAGTTCGTTGATCTCCGCGCTGCCGGAAATCGCCACCTGCCGCCCCAACTGCCCGGCTTTGAGGTCTTCCACCGCGACGGTTAATTTACGCAGAGGGCGTGTCACCTGCCACGCCAACCCCGCGCCAACCAACACCGCTAATAACGCGACTCCGGCGGCGGCGATGATTAAATTATCGGTCATACGGCTGAGAAAATCGGTTTCTGCTTCGCCTAACGCCACCGTCGAGGGAGTTTCCTGCACCAGCAAACCGATCTGTTCACCATTTACCGCCAACGCGATAATTTTGGGGTACGCGCCCGTATCCAGATACGTACCGACCAGGGTTTGATCATTCGACGCGACAATCATCTGATCCAGATCAGCGATAATGATGCTCGCGCCGCGCCCTTGCTGCCCCCCAGAACCACCCTGACCATTGCCAGCGCCTTGTCCATTACCAGAACCACCCTGGCCTTTGGGACCGGGCAGCAGACTTTCCACGCCAGCCCATGCGCCATGTTCCGCATAATATGCTTCCAGGTCCGCCGCCGAAACGCCTTGCAGTGTATCCGATTCACGCTCCTGCACGTATTGGCGAAAACTGTTGCTGGTCGAACTGCGCACGATCAACGCCACCGCCGCAATCGCCAACCACGCCACCAGCAAAAACGCCAATGAGAGGCGCACCCACAGCCGGTTAGTCC
>JAFGJA010000103.1 GCA_016929355.1 Anaerolineae bacterium
ATCATCCTGGCGCTGCAAGCCAAACAAGGGTGGTTTAATTATATACCGCGCAAACGGCAAGAAGAACTGGCGAACGAGATGATCGAAGCGCTGCGGATTGTTACGCCAGATACCGAAAAACCGGTTAAAGAACTTTCCGGGGGCAACCAACAAAAAGTTATTTTAGCGCGTTGGTTAGTGTCCAACCCAGAGCTATTGATTCTTGATGAACCAACTCGTGGGATCGATGTCGGCGCTCATGCTGAAATCATCAACATCATCAAGCACCTTGCCCATGTCGGCAAAGCGATGATGGTGATTTCCTCCGAGTTGGCCGAAGTTGTGGATTATAGCAATCGTGTCATCGTACTGCGGGATCGCAAAAAAGTCACCGAACTGGAAGGCGACGAAGTCAGCGAAAACATGATTATGCAAGCGATTGCTGAGAGGTAACTATGCGTGAGTCATTTATTCCCCGTTTAAGACAAAAATTTACCAGCAATGCCAATTGGTACAACAATCGGGCGGTTTGGACCGTTTTAGCCCTGATTACCATTATTGCAGTGAACCGCATCATTTCACCCAACTTTTTCCAGATTAAGATGGTGAATGACCGTCTCATCGGCAGCCCGATCAACATTCTTGATGGTGCAGCCCCGATTCTGCTGCTGTCGATTGGGATGACCCTCGTGATCGCCACCGAAGGTGTTGATCTCTCGGTGGGGGCGGTGATGGCAATTAGCGCCGCCGTTGGCGTAGTGATGATTAATAAGCACGAAGCCGGAGCAACTGAATTTTACTACCAGCCCGCCTTTGTGATCCTGGCGGCCCTGGCCGCCGGAGCCTTGTGCGGCCTGTGGAACGGCATCCTGGTTGCCTTTTTGGATATACAGCCGATTGTTGCCACCTTAATTTTAATGACTTCAGGACGCGGTATCGCCCAGATGATCACGGATGGGCAATCGCCAACGTTCACCAATGACACATTGGCCTTTATTGGGCGTGGCGTGATCTTCGGCCTCCCCTTCACCATCTATCTGTACGTGGGCATGTTGATCTTAACCATTATTTTGGTGCGCCGAACCGCGATTGGCCTGTTGGTCGAATCGGTGGGGATCAATGACCGGGCCAGTTTCTATGCTGGTATCAACGCCGCCCTGGTTAAAGTGCTGGTTTATGTGGTTTCTGGGGTATGCGCCGCGATTGCCGGGTTAGTGATGGCCGGGGAAGTCAAATCAGCCGATCCCCATAAAAATGGTGAGTGGGCGGAACTTGACGCAATTTTAGCGGTGGTCATCGGCGGCACAGCCTTGAGCGGCGGGCGCTTCAGTCTGGTATTAAGCGCTGTCGGAGCCTTGATCATCCAGAGTTTGCTCACCGGACTTTATGTCAGCGATCTCCATCCAACGGCCAATCTGGTAGTTAAAGCCCTGGTGGTGCTGTTGGTCCTGCTGATTCAGTCGACTGAATTCAGATATTATGTTTCGCGGCTTTTCAGAACTAAAACTTTAGCACGGCTGATTAGGAGTAAGGCATGAAATCGCGGTTCTTCCCTCTCATTGTATCCTTTGTTGTGTTTGCCCTGCTCTATGCGTTCGCTTACTCGCGTTTTTCCAGTTTTGGCTCAATGCGGGTGGTATGCAACTTGCTCAGGAATTACGCCTATCTAGGTATCCCGGCCATTGGTGTCACCTTTGTGATTCTTTCAGGCGGGATCGACCTGTCACCGGGAGCCGTGATCGCCTTCACCGGCGTATTCTGCGCCTTGATGATCGAACGCCATGACATGCACCCCTTGGTTGCGTTTACCATCATCCTGACCATCGGCACACTTTTCGGCGCGATGATCGGCGTGTTCGTTTACTACTTCAAGATTCCGTCTTTCATCGCCACACTGTCCGGAATGTTCCTGGCGCGCGGCGGGGCGTATGTCCTGACCACCGATTCAATCAGCATTCGCCATCCGTTTTACGCGGATGTGTCAAAAATCGTGTATGTTTTCCCCGATGGGGGACGGTTCACCTTTGCGGCTGGTGCGTTTGTGGCCGTTGTTATCCTGGGCGTTTTCCTCGCGCATTATACACGCTTCGGGCGCAATGTGTATGCCATGGGCGGGAATGAAACCGGGGCGATGCTGCTTGGCGTGCCGCTTGGCCGCACAACAATCAGCATCTATGCCCTTAGCAGCTTTCTGGCAACCTTTGCCGGGATTGTCCTTTCCCTATCAAAACGCTCCGGTGATTCAACAATTGCGAACGGGGCCGAACTTGACATCATCACGGGTGTTGTGATCGGCGGCACACTGTTAACAGGTGGCGTCGGTTATGTGATCGGGACCTTCATTGGTATCTTGGTCCCCGGTGTAATCCACACCTACCTCACCCTGGATGGTTCGCTGACCCCCTGGTGGATCAAAATCATCGTGGGACTGTTGTTATTCATATTCATCGTGCTGCAAAAGCTCTTGAGCCGCCAGTACACCTTCTTTAAACCTTTAAGGCTTCCTATCAGAGGAAAAGCTAAAGCAGAAGTATAACATAGCACGTATAATAGCCGCCGTATGGGTGGTACGGCGGCAGTCTTCCAACATTATAAATAGGGTAGATCATGTATAAATTGTTACGCAGTCCTGGGCTGGGAATCAAACTCAATATTTATGTGCTATTTGTCCTCAGCATTTTTCTCGTCAGCATTATTTTTTTGCTCAATCGCAACACGAAAAACTTAACGGAGCAAGTCGGCAGCGAGCGCGTGAATGAGGAAGTGAACATCCTCGAAAATCGCCTCGCCGAAATAGAAGACAAGCTGTTAGTTGATATTAATTTCCTGTCAACCAATGTGCATTTTTACCAGGCGGTAGGCCGCCGTAACTCCGAAGATGTCGCCGCAATTATCAACCCCGCCAACGAATCCTTGAAGCTCGATGACATCACCGTTGTCGATGGCGATGGCATCCGTCTGATCGATACCGCCATTGATCAAAGTGATTTCACCGAAGAAGATAAATTGCTGGCAACCGGGTTGATCGGCCAGAAGTCCATTGCCTTGCTGATCGAGGATAACGAGGGGCAAACACAGATTAGCATTGCCGCCGTCGCCCCGATTCTCAGCCAGACCGGGAACCGGTTGGGTGCGATCCTGATGCGCCGCCGGGTAAATGATCAATTTCTTGATAACCTGACGTTTGGCCGCGCTACCGTTCACCTGGGGATGGTTTATAACGATCAGATTATCGCGCGCACCATCTTAGCCCCGTCCGACCAACCCGCCTCGGATGACATGCTGGCGAACAGCATCGCCGTTAACAGCACCTCATTGAGCAAAGCGCAAATCGGTCAGGCGGTCATTTTGGATAATCTCATGGCGGGCATTGATGGCGTACCTCATGCTGTCGCCTATGTGCCCCTGCGCGCCGGATCACAAACCTCGCCAGTGGTCATGGTCATCCTGGTTGAATTAGAGGAAATTCACGCCTTCCAAAACCGGACGCTTAACACAACCGTGTTTATTTTCACCGGGCTAACCCTGTTGGCGCTCTCGATTATCTACTTAGCCATTCACTACATCACGATTCGCCCGTTGAACGCGCTGCGCAGCACCGCGCACACCATGACAAGTGGGCAGTATGATCAGCGTGTCCCGGTCAATTCGCAGGATGAAGTGGGCCAGCTCGCGGTAGCGTTTAATGAGATGGCAAACGCCATTGAGCAGCGCGAGATCAGTTTGAAGGAAGCCCGTGAACGCGCCGAACAAGCAGATCGTGTCAAATCGTTGTTTTTAGCGAGCGTATCGCATGAACTGCGCACGCCGCTTAACGCGATCATCAATCTGACCAAATTTGTTGGACTGGGCATGTACGGCGCAATCAACGACGACCAAAAAGACACGCTGCAAAAAGTTGAGATCAGCGGCAAACATTTACTCAGTCTGATTAATGATGTGCTGGACATCTCGAAAATCGAAGCCGGATCATTGGAATTATTCATTGAAGAAGGCTTAGACCTGGAAAATATTATCCAACCCGCCATCGAAACCGCGCGCGGGCTGCTTCTGGAAAAAAATGTCACCATTCACTGCACCATTGAGCCGGGACTGCCCCATCTGACCGGGGATGAGCAGCGCATCCGGCAAATCGTCTTGAACCTGCTCTCGAACGCCTGCAAATTCACCGAACAAGGCGAAATTAAGGTCCGCGCCTCATGTCACAATGACACGATCCTCATCACCGTCAAGGATACAGGCCCCGGCATTGATCCCAGCGATCACGAAACCATCTTTGAGGTTTTCCGGCAAGCGCGATCCGGGGTGCGTAAAGCGGAAGGCACAGGCCTCGGCTTACCCATCTCGCGGCGGTTAGCAGAAGCCCATGAAGGGCGGTTATGGGTTGAAAGCGCACTCGGACAAGGGGCTACCTTTTATGTGGCTTTGCCAGTACAATCTACCCTCGAACCAACGCTGTAATGATCGTGAAGGACAGGGCTGATGTCTGACAAGGTATTTCTCTATTTCGAGGATGATGCGTTAAGTCGTGATGTGATGCAAACCTGTTTGACACGGGGTTTGCGCTATGACAAGGTATGGATTTTCGAAGACAGTGCCGATTTTGAAAATCGCCTCAGCGCGATTGGGGCGAAACCTGATGTTATTTTTTTAGATATTCATATTGAACCGCTTGATGGCTTTGCAATGCTCAAATTGATCCGGCAAAGCGAAAAATACCAATCGACCAAAGTTGTCGCGCTGACGGCCAGTGTCATGAATGAAGAGGTGAAAACCTTGAGAGAAGCGGGCTTTGATGGTGTAATCGCCAAACCGTTGGATTATGATTCGTTCCCCCGCGTACTCAATCGAATTTTAGCCGGAGAACAGGTATGGCATATTAAATGAGATTTATAGGAAGCTGGCTTTACAGTAAAAACATTTGGCATTGGATGTAAAAGGACGAACAGATGGCAAACCTTCATGCCCTGATCATTGATGATGATGCCTATAGCATTCATGTGATGGAACGAATGCTTGATCAGGAGGATATTTCCTATACGGCAGTCGCCGATCCCACCTGTGTCGAGGAAACGCTGAAACAACTTGAGACAGTTGATATTGTGTTCCTCGACCTGGAAATGCCGAAGCTAGATGGCTATGAAGTATTGGCGATCCTCAAGGCGCACCTGAACGCAAAAGTGCCCATTGTCGCCTGTACCGTCCATACCGCCGAAATGGGCAATACCCGCCGCCAGGGATTTTTCAGTTTTGTCGCCAAACCCTTAGATCATGATCGCTTTTCCGATCAACTCAACCGCATCCTGAATGGCACGCCTGTGTGGGAAGCGCGTTAACCCGCGCTCAGGCTAACTCCGTCTTTCCATTCACACTCATGTAGAAGGGATCACCCGGCAGAATCGAGCCACGTTTGACTGGCTGCCCGGTAAAGGCGGATTTATACAGGCTGGTGAGAAACTCAATCGTGGAACGCACGTCATCCACGCGCGGCCAGGGAGCTTCGCTGCGATCCAGCGCATCCAGCAAACTGGCTAGCTGCGTGCCAATCGTAGCGGGCTTTTCCTCCGGCATGGTTTCCCACTGCTTGAGCGCCTTGGTGCGCAGTTCGGTGGGCGGCAGGGTGAAAGTCCAGCTTTCATCCCGGTAGCTATAAAGATGCCTTAGCTCGACAGTGGCTTGTTGGCAGTCGATCCGAATATACGACTCCTGATGTGGCGATACAGCACTGTTGATCAGGCTCGCCATTGCCCCATTGCTAAAATGCACATGCGCCAGGGCTACGTTTTCGACCTCGATGTCTCGATCCAGCGTGCCAAC
Organism: Anaerolineae bacterium; assembly: GCA_016929355.1. Taxonomy (GTDB): domain Bacteria; phylum Chloroflexota; class Anaerolineae; order Aggregatilineales; family Aggregatilineaceae; genus JAFGJA01. The sequence continues at coordinate 5,797 of JAFGJA010000103.1, forward strand.
AGTCGCGCTGATGGTATCCCAATCACCCATCAACCACATGAAAAAATCCATCGCGTGAATCCCTAACGTCATGGCTACGCCGCCGAGTTCAGTCGCCCATTTGCCGCGCCAGGGGATTTCGTAATAGGCTGGCTCCCGATACCACGTCGTTTGACAGATTCCCACGAGCGGTTTGCCCAGTGCGCCCTCATCAAGCAACCGTTTGACATGCTGCCCACTCGATCCATAACGCCATTGCAGCACCCCCGTGCAGGTAGAGCCGGTGCGTTGTATTGTCGCTTCGATCTGATCCAATTGGGCCAGCGAACCCGCTAACGGTTTCTCACATAACACATGCGACCCGGCTTCAAGCGCTTCGATGCAGTGGTGAAAATGGTCGCCGGGGGGCGAGACAATGATCACGAGATCAGGGTGCTGTTCTCGAAACAGGGCTTCTGGCCCACCATAGGAATGAGGGATATTGTATGTTGCGGCGAACTCGCGCGCTCTGGTTTCGTCTATATCAACAACCGCAATAACCTCCGTGCGATCTCCCTGTTCCTGAATGGATCGCATGTGTCCATGAGCGAATTTACCACAACCAATAAGTGCGATCTGTGTTTTTGACATCAACCTTTTCCTGACTATGAAAGTATATTTGGCGCAAACTAGTCTGAGCAAAATCCTCGACCCTGCGCTACAATGTTACCAGTAACGTTTGTATTATAGCCAATTTCTTGCAGAAGTTTACCTGAAATCCGGCCCAATAATACCCACCGATCACGTTTTTTGAGGCTAATATATACGTGAACGGTAACACGATATTATTGCGTTAAATTAAAATTCTACCCCCTGTGATAAGGAGTGATCATTTTGTTAGAAAAATGCAGGGCAACCTTCACTTTTGCCGAACACCAACTGCAACACCTGATCGAAACCCACCCTGACTATTTCCCCATGTATACGATCAACGGCCAGTGGAAACACGCGGGCGAAGCCTGGACCAATTGGTGCGAGGGCTTTCTGGGCGGCCAATTGTGGCTGGTCTACGAACAAAATGGCGATCCCTGGTGGCGTGAGCGCGCCGAACACTATTCCCGCCTGATCGAACACCGCAAAACGGATCGCAATGTGCATGACCTGGGCTTCCTGTTCTGGTCCACCTGGAAACGTTGGTACGACCTGACCGGGGATGCTGCGATCAATGACGTGATCATTGAGGCAGGGCAAACGCTATCGCTGCGCTTCAAGGAAAAAGGGCAGTATTTGCGCTCCTTTGTCGCTGATGAAAGTCTGTTCATCGACATTATGATGAATGTGGGCATTATCTTCTACGCGGCGCAGCAAACGGGCGATGCGGACCTGCTGCGCAAAGCCACGCAGCACTCGCTGACCACGCGGCGCTATCTCGTGCGCGGCGATGGCAGCACCTCCCACGAGGGTATTTTTAACACGGAAACGGGTGAATTTTTGCGCCAGAGCACCCACCAGGGCTGGCGCGATGATTCGTCGTGGGCGCGTGGCTTGGCCTGGGCACTGTATGGTTTTGGGACGGTCTACGGCTTTACGCACGATGTGCGCTTCCTGCAAACGGCGGAAGCCTGCGCCGCCTACTACATCGAACACACCCCCGATCATGGTGTGCCCCCGAATGATTGGACCGACTCCGATCCCGTTCCCGCTTACGAAAGCTCGGCGGCAGCGATTGCGGCGAGTGGGCTGTTTAATCTGGCGCACCTCACCACCGATACCGTGCGGGCGCGCTTCTACCGCGAATATGCGCTGCGGATTGTGAATACGCTCACCGGACCAGAATTTCTGGCGAGTGATACACCCGGTTGGGAAGGGATTCTCAAGCACGGCACGTACCACCAGAAAAAAGGACTTGGCGTGGATGAGAGCGTGATGTGGGGCGAATATTTCTTCCTGGAAGCAGTCAGCAAAGCGATCAAGGAGTTGCAGCATGACTGATGCGAATCGCGTGGCATTGGTGACAGGCGCGAGTCGCGGCATCGGGCGCGGGATCGCGGGGGCATTAGGGGCAAAGGGTTGGCGTGTCGCTGTGAATTATCGCGGCAATGCGAAGGCGGCGCAGGAAACGGTTAGCGCAATTCAAGCTGATGGTGGCACAGCCGCAGCGTTTCAGGCGGATATTGGCAGCGCAGCAGACCGGGCGCGACTGGTTAAGCAAGTGCTGAACGCCTACGGGCGGATCGATGTGCTGGTCAATAACGCAGGTGTTGCGCCGAGTCAGCGCATAGATGTGCTGGAAATGACGGCTGAGAGCTACGAGCGCGTGATGGATACCAATCTCAAGGGACCGTTTTTCCTGACGCAGCAGATCGCCAAAGTCATGATCGATCTGCTGCAAGCTGGGACCATCACCACGCCCAAGATCATCAATATTAGCTCGATCAGCGCCTATACGAGCAGTCCTAACCGGGGCGAATACTGCCTCTCCAAAGCGGGCATGAGCATGATGACGCTGCTTTTCGCGGATCGCCTGGCGGAATACGGCATCAATGTGTACGAGGTGCGCCCCGGCATCATCGCCACCGATATGACCAGCACCGTCACCGAAAAATACGACAATTTGATCGCCGATGGCCTGACTCCGATCCGGCGGTGGGGCCAACCGGAAGATGTCGCGCAAGCGGTTGTCGCGCTGGCCGAAAATTATTTACCCTTTTCCACCGGAGAAGTCATTAACGTAGACGGTGGCTTCCATTTTCGCAGACTGTAGAATTAAAGGATGACCCTCTTATGACGCAATATCGCCGTGTAGCCCAACTCAATACTGCCGCGAAATTCCGCGACTATCTGGCTTCGCTCAATATCGATCTCCCGTTCGATGAAACACTCGAATCCGGCCCTGATGCACCGCTTGCCCAGGCCCATTCGACCCGTAACTTCACCATGAGCAACCGGTTTTGCGTCCTGCCGATGGAAGGCTGGGACGGGACAGAGGATGGTCATCCCTCCGAACTCACATTCCGGCGTTGGGAGCGTTTCGGCTTGAGCGGCGCAAAGCTGATTTGGGGCGGCGAAGCGGTAGCCGTGCGGCACGAGGGTCGCGCCAACCCGCACCAACTGATGATCAACGCTGACACGCTCGCCGATCTGGTCACGCTGCGCGAACGGTTGGTCGCGGCGCACACTGCCCATTACGACGCCGTCGAAGACTTAGTGATCGGTTTGCAACTCACCCATTCGGGCCGTTTTTCGCGGCCTGATCTCGGTGAGGGACTCAAATCACGCATCGCTTACCGTCACCCCTTGCTCGATCCAAAATTCGGCATAACCGACGACTCCGCGATCATGACCGACGATGAACTTGACGAGTTGATCGGGGATTTTATCCAGGCAGCAAAATTAGCTCGCCAAGCCGGGTTTGATTTTGTCGATGTGAAACACTGTCATGGGTATCTGGGGCACGAGTTGTTGAGCGCGATTGATCGTCCTGGCAAATATGGCGGCTCGTTTGAAAATCGGACGCGCTTTTTGCGGGACATCACGGCGGGAATTCGCGCCGCAGTGCCCGATCTGGCTATTGGCGTGCGCCTGAGCGCGTTCGACTGGATTCCGTTCCAACCGGGCGACGATCAGATCGGGGAGCCAGTGGAATATCCGGGCGATTATCCGTATGCGTTTGGCGGCGCGCCCAACGGCACAGGCATCGATCTCACCGAACCGCGCCAATTTCTCGATCTGTTG
>JAFGJA010000632.1 GCA_016929355.1 Anaerolineae bacterium
AAATTGAATTGGTACGCCTGGGCCAGTAACTTCAGGTCCTCGCGTCCCGATTCGGCAGCAAATTCTTGTGACGTTTCAATCGCTGTCTTTGCTCTGGCGTATGCGCCATCGATGTAATGATAAATACTCCATGTCCGAAAAACATCGGCCTGAAACTCTTCCATCTGAATCGCAGTCGTCAAGAGGGGAACGATCAAACCCAACCACGCCTCAAATTTATTCGCCCGCAGCCAATAGCGCAGTTCCAACGCCAAACCAAGCCGGATCGCCTTCCTGAGACTCGCCGCCCGTTCAGGATTGCCCGGTGGTCCCTGCACGCTGATCGCCGCCCGAATCATATCGGCCATTTCGTCCAGACGTTCGGCAATTTCGTGCGGATCATCCCGGTGCAACAGTATAAACGCCGTTTCCCAGTCCAAGCGCCGATCAGCCGCCCGGCGCAGTTCGGAAAACTTTGGAATATGGTTCGGATCGGCGTTGGGCGGCAGCCCTAATGGGGGCAGAGGGGGCAGATCATCATCGTGGTCCTGGTCTGAATCATTGGTTTCAGGTGATTCGTCGATTTCTGATGACATATCGGCTTCATGTCCATTCGAACGCGGTGCTTCTTCGGAATCATCATCTGGGAGGAACTCAGCATCGGTAAAATTGTTGGTAGCTTTGTAACCCATAAGTGCGCCCTCATATAAAAATTATCTTGATTTTGCCAGTATAGCGCAAAACCTGTGACCAGTCACAGAACCTGAATCACTATTCAAACGTGCCGGATGTAGGGCGTTCATCCGGCGGGACCCAGGCTCCAACCCGAAAATGAATCGGCTCAGTTGTGACCGTGCTGCCATCAGCGAGGGCAACGGTGGCGTAGAGATCATGTTCACCGGGGAACAGCGTCCACCAATGATCAAAGGGCGTTTCATCCACCGTAACAAGCAGTTCCTCATCCAGCCAATACGTGACGCTTTCGGTATGCGTCGGCACAGCAATCGTCAGGCGAATCCGTTGTTCATGTTCCGGCACAAGCGGCGTGAGGCGAAACACCGTATAGGGATCGGGCGACAGCAGGCGCGCGGGAATTTCCTCACCGCCCACAATCTGCGCGCCGACGGGCGGTTGGGGGATGCCCTGCCGGTTAGCCCAATCCTGCGCTTCGGGCGGCAGAATCAAATACACGCGCTCCTCTTGATAGTCGGGCAGCGTGGTGTCGTCGGCCAGTAATCCGGTCCGGGTGTCGATGGTGAAGGGTTGGTACAACATATCTTCGTCTTCCGGCACAGTTCCCTCAATGAACCATTCCCAGCGCGTTTTCGGGCAATATTCAGTGGGCAATAACCCTGATGTGGCGCACACTTCCGCGCGGACCAAGCCCTCCGGCACAGCAAATTCCAGTTCCGGCTGCCCGACCAGCACGCGCCGCATAAAATCGTGCCAGATCGGACCCGCGCCGCTAATCCCGCTCACCTCGACCATTGGCGTATTATCCGCATTGCCGACCCAGACTCCGACCACCAGATCGGGCGTGTAGCCCACCGTCCAGTTATCGCGGAAATCGGTGGTTGTGCCGGTTTTTGCGGCAGCCGGGCGCGCAATGTTCAATGCACTGCCGGGGCCAAATGACGGAATCCGCGCCTCATTGTCGCTCAAAATATCGGTGATCAGATACGCCACGCGCGGATCGATCACGGGGGTGGTGTGTTCAGGCGGCGTCCACTCATAAAGCGTATGGCCGTCCGCATCACGGATTTCAAGGATATAGACCGGATCAACCCGGTAGCCGCCGTTGGCTAACGCGCCATACGCCGCCGTAAGTTCGAGCAACCGCACTTCGCCCCCGCCCAACGTCAGCGAGAGATCAAAGCGGCTGGTATCGGTTAGCGTGTTGATACCGAGGCGCGTTGTCAGGCGCACGAGCGCATCCAGGCCGATATGATCCAGCGCGACCACCGCCGGGATGTTATACGACGAGGCCAACGCCTCACGGATCAGCACCGGGCCGTGTTCGACCAGGCCAAAATTGGCGGGGGTGTAACTTTCCAGGCGGCGCGTGACAAACGGCGTGCCCACATCGAGAATCATGGTGGCAGGTGTCCAGGGGTCTTCCAATGTAGGATCGAACGAGGCGGCATAGGTGAACGGTTTCAGCGCCGATCCCGGTTGGCGCGGGGCCAGGGCTGCATTCACCGCGCCATCAATGCGCTCGTCGAAATAATCAGGACTGCCGAGCATCGCCAGAATTTCGCCCGTATACGGGTCCAGCGCCACCAACGCAGCGTTATGCGCGTTATGTTCCGGCTCGCCCGCCGGTGGATTATTGAGCCAATCAAGCTGCTGCTGCGCGACTTCCTGCGCCGTATTTTGCCAGTCGAGATCAAGCGTGGTGATCACTTCCAGTCCGCCCGCGTACAGCATATCCCCATAATCGCGCTGCAACTGCGTCCAAACCGCCGCGACGAAATGCGGCGCTTCAATCGGGAAGGGAAACGCCGCATACTGCAACTGTTCGCCATACGCTTGATCGGCTTCCTCAGACGAGATATAGCCGTGTTTGACCAGCAAATCCAGCACGACGCGCTGCCGGTCTTGCGCGGCATCGGGATCACTGAGCGGATCATAGAGGGCGGGCGCTTGCGGCAGTCCGGCCAGCATCGCACATTCAGCCAGCGCCAATTCCGACGCGCCTTTGCCAAAATAGGCACGCGCGGCGGCTTCCACACCATACGCCAGATGACCGTAGTAGGTCTGATTCAGGTACAACGCGAGGATTTCATCACGGCTGTAGGCTTGCGTCAGTTGGATCGCTAAGATACCCTCGCGGAGTTTACGCTGTAAGGTACGTTCGGCGCGCTGTTCAGGATCAAACAGCAGATTCCGCGCGACTTGCTGCGTGATCGTGCTGCCCCCGGCGACTACTTCGCCGCCTTTGACGTTGATCCACAAGGCGCGGAGCACGCCCTGAATATCTACCCCCGGATGGCTGTAGAAATTTTCGTCTTCGGTGGCAATGGTCGCGTCCATCATGCAATCCGGCAGATCGGCCAACGCTACCACCTGATTGACGCCCATTGTCGGGTCCGTAATCTGGTAGAGCAGCGTGCCGTCGCGGTCATAAATGCGCGTACTGGGCAAAACCAGTCCCTCGTCCAGCGCGTCAATGCTCGGTAAATCCGCGAAAATCCACTGGTAGATTGCGCCCGCCGCCGCGATGATCAGCAGCAGGAACACGATCACCATGCGCTGCCACCACGAACGGTTGCGCCACAGCCGAGTCCAGATTTGCGCCCCAAAACGTTTCATAATCTTTAGTCCTGCGTGTCTCAAAAATTTAGCATCTGAATTGTATTGTAGGCGAGTTGGGGTGTTTATAACCAGCGCGCAGCACACGCCCGCCCACCGGTAACAAGGCGGAAACTCTGATCGGCCCAAACAACACGAGCGAACCAGAGTGGCCCGCTCGTGTTTGTATGATCGACCATGTGATGGGAAATGCACCCAATGTAGGGGCCGACCAGCGTGTCGGCCCAGGGCGAACGCGAACCAAAGGTTCGGA
>JAFGJA010000014.1 GCA_016929355.1 Anaerolineae bacterium
AAAGTTGGCGATACCGTTGAAATCCTGCACACGGAACTGGTCGATGACGCGCTGAAAATTGCGCCGCGCTGCGATATGGTGATCGCGGTGGTGGGCGAAGGCATTGGCCGCTCAGGGGAAAATAACTGCATCACCACGCTGGATTTGCCACCGGGCCAACAGGCATTTTTAGCCAGCCTGCACGCGATCCAAGTGCCGCTTGTGACGGTTGTCCTGGCCGGGCGTCCGTTGGCGCTGACCTGGGCTGATCAACACGCGGCGGCGCTCCTGATGACGTGGCATCCAGGCACGGAAGGCGGCAAAGCAATTGCCGATGTTTTGTTCGGGGACATCAATCCAAGCGGCAAATTGCCCGTGACGTTCCCGCGCAATGTGGGACAGGTTCCTTTGCACTACAATTCCCGCCCGACAGGTCGCCCCCTGCCACGCAATGATCGCAAACATTCCCGGTATGCGGATGCGCCGGACAGCCCCCTCTATCCATTTGGCTATGGCTTGAGCTACACGCAGTTTGAGTACGAAAATCTACAAGTAGCGGTCAATGCGCCTGAACAGGTTTCGGTCAGTGCCACGATTAAAAATGTCGGATCGCGGGCGGGGGATGAGATCGTCCAACTGTATATTCGGGATGTCGTCGCCAGCATCAGCCGTCCAGTCAAGGAATTGAAACGATTCACGCGCCTATCGCTTGAACCCGGCGCAGCCCAAACAGTGACTTTCCAGCTCACACCCGATGATCTGTCATTTTACGACCAAACGGGATCATGGGTCTGTGAGCCGGGCACGTTTCAAGTCTGGGTAGGGCCACATGCCAACGCGGACCTGACCGGTGAATTTATATGGTAGTCGGACAGCGCTGCGCGACAGATTAGCCACCTCACAAAAAACAAAAAATCCTGCGCTAGTTGACTGAACCGCCAGCGCAGGAACTAATCTCACCTGATTAACTGATCACGCCACTCACGAGAGAGTCAACGCTACTACCGATTTCGCAGGTAAAACGATCTTCAAATCACTGCCAGCCAATGTTGCCCCATCAAAGGAAGCCGGTTTAACCGTTTCCGGTGCATCAAACGTATTGCGGGCATTCATGGCGTCCCCGGTGAGAATTCGCCCGGTCATACTAGTAAATTCTCCGCCTTGCAAATTGCCGGATAGCTCAACCGCATGGTTGGGATTCAGGTTGCAGAGCGTGATCAGGATTTCGCCCTGGTCATTCCGCGAAGCTGACGCGCTGATTGCGGGCATCGCCTCATCACCAAACGTATAATCCTCACTTTGCAGCACGAGCGGTAAACGGGTCGCGTTCTGATGCCCCTTAAACATCTCAAACACATGATAGGTCGGCGTCAGGATCATCTTTTCGCCTTCCGTCAAGATCATCGCCTGCAAGACATTGATAGTCTGGGCGATATTCGCCATGTGGACCCGATCATTATGATTGTGGAAAATGTGCAGAGTCGCGCCAGCCAGAACCGCATCACGCAGCGTATTCTGCTGGTACAAAAAGGCGGGATTCGTGCCCGGCTCAACGTCGTGCCATGTTCCCCACTCATCCACAATCAGACCAACCCGCTTGTCAGGATCGTAGCGATCCATGATCGCGCTGTGCTGCTTGAGGATCGGGTCCATAACCAACGCTCTTTGCAGGAGCGTAAACCATTTGGATTCGTCAAATTGCGTGGCTGAGCCTTTGTTTTCCCACTTGAGAATGCTGTAGTAATGCAGCGACAACCCCTGCATACGCGCCGCCGCTTCGCGCATCAGCACGTCGGTCCAATGGTAATCCGTGTCATGTGGCCCACCCGCGATCCGGTACAGGTTCGGGTTGTCAAAATTACGGCAGTAAGTCGCATATTGGCGGTACTCATCTGCGTAGTATTCCGCGCGCATGTTGCCACCACAGCCCCAATTTTCATTGCCGATACCCCAATAGGTAATGTTCCAGGGTTCCTCCCGGCCATTCTTGCGCCGCTCATTCGCCAGCGTGCTGTCTCCGGCAAAGGTCATATATTCCAACCAGTCCCGAATCTCTTGCACCGTGCCACTGCCCACATTGCCACAAATGTAGGGTTCGCAATCCAATTGTTCGCACAAATCCATAAATTCGTGCGTGCCAAAATGATTGTTTTCAATCACATTGCCCCAGTGGGTATTCACGCGGCGGGGCCGTTCGTCACGCGGCCCAATGCCATCCCGCCAGTGATAATCATCAGCGAAACAGCCGCCCGGCCAGCGCAAATTGGGGATATTCAGGTTGCGCAGCGCCGCAACAACGTCATTTCGTATACCGCGCGTGTTCGGAATCGAGGAATCTTCGCCAACCCAAATGCCCTCATAAATACAGTGTCCCAAATGCTCGGCAAAGTGTCCGTAAATGTGCCGGTTGATCGTACCGGCATCACCTTCTGTGTGAATTGTGAAACAGTTCATAATTATAATCCTCCCATGATTCAATTCTCCAAAAAATAACAAACGGGGGTAAGTTTGCCTTACCCCCAATAAAAATCATAGAAACTCGGACCTACTCGGTTTCCATCATTTCAATCGCGGCGGGGCGTACTTGTGCTGCCCGAATGCGCGCCATATCGAATTTGACCGCGCGGTCATAGGTATAGATGCCGTTCTGTTCCTGCAAAATGTCGGTTAACTGCGTATAGCAATAACCAAACATATTCGGATCATCCAACAGAATGGCACAGAGCCGATCAAAGCGCTCGTAGAATTCCTCGATGGTCTTGGGACGATCACCATATCCCCAAGAATCCTCGCCTTCTTTAACCTTCGGATTCCACCAGATACCGCCGAACTCGCTCACGAAATAGGGTTGTCCGCGATACGGGATCGACCAAGCCATCGTGCCGACAAATCGTTCCGGCAGCCCCCAACTATCCGGCCCATTGATATAGGGCTTATCTTCAGCCAGGCCCGCGTGACGTGCCGCGAAAGAATCCGGGTCTTGCGTGTAATCATGGCTGTCGTAAATATCGGCATCAAGGACGCGGTGCGCATAGCCCGACGCATCCAACACGGGGCGCGTTGTGTCCATCGCTTTCGCTGCCAGATACATCCCATGCGTGACATCATCCAGCACGGTAATACCATCGGTGATCGCCTGCCACGTTTCGTTAAGCGGACACCAGCCTACAATCGCCGGATGCGAATAATCCCGTTCTAACACCTCTAACCATTCGGTGATATAGGCGGCATTGGGTTTTTGATGATCGCCATCGAGCGGACCTTCCCAATTGCAGCCCCAATCACCAAATTCACCCCAGACAATGTAACCGAGTTTATCTGCGTGGTACAGGAAGCGCTCTTCAAACACTTTTTGGTGCAAACGCGCGCCGTTAAAACCTGCCGCCATACTGAGTTCAATATCAGCGCGCAGCGCTTCATCACTTGGTGCGGTCATAAGACCATCGGGATAGTAACCCTGATCCAGCACGAGGCGTTGGAAAACCACTTCGCCGTTGATCTTAACCGCTTTGCCATCAATCGCCACGCTGCGCAACCCGGCATAACTGGTTACTTGATCAACTACATTCCCCTTGCTGTCCAGTAAAGTAATTTCGAGATTGTACAGATGGGGATCATCAATCGACCACAAGCGCTGTCGATCTTCGGGGATGACAAGCGTCAGGCGCGGCGCGAGATCGAGATCAGCGCGACATTCGGCGGTAACAACGTCGCCTTGCGCATCGGATAGCGTAGCTTTTAACCACAGTCCTGCCTTGCCGCGCGTGAGCGGTTGTTCCAGATAAAAAACGCCATTCGCCACATCCGGCGTAATACGCGGGCGGCGCAGCGCCGTATCGGGCACAGGCTCCAACCAAACCGTTTGCCAGATGCCGGTGGTCCGCACATAAATTGCACCGAATGGCCCATATTTCCGCGATTGCTTCCCGCGCGCCTGGGGTTGGCGATGGCTGTCACGGGCACGCACCACAATCGTCGCCGTCTCACCGGGCACAGCGACGCCGTGTAGATCACACGTAAACGAGGCAAACCCACCGCGATGACGCCCAACTTCAATCCCATTCACCCAAACGGTGGTGTCATAATCCACCGCCTGGAAATGCAGCAAAATGCGCTTGTCACCCCATTCTTGCGGAATAGTCACTTCGCGGCGATACCAGACGGCATTGTGATAATTATGATCTTCAATGCCAGAGAGTTTGGATTCGGGGCAAAACGGCACCACAATTTTGCTGTTTAAGGCACGATCTGTGAGGCCACGTTCAAGGCCACTGTCGCTGGCGTCAACCTCAAATTGCCATTCGCCGTTTAAACACAGCCAATCAGGACGGGTAAATTGTGGGCGTGGATATTCGGAACGAGGAACGGTCATCAAGAATTCTCCTATACTTCAAAAATAAATTGAGATCAGCACGGAGGATTCTTGGTTGACCTCATGCTGATTCTCTAACAATCAACTTCAACGGAACGGTGAGTTCCCGGCGTGCATCTGGTTCCCGACCTTCAATGCGATCAAACAGCGCTTCGGCCACTTTTTGCCCTATTTCGGTAGGATATTGCGCAATAGTTGTCAGCCGGGGACGCACTATCGTCGCTTCACGCATATTGTCAAATCCCATGATCGCCACATCATCGGGAACCGATAAACCAGCATCCTGTAAGGCTAAAATGGCCCCAATCGCCATCAAATCATTGAGCGCAAAAATCGCCGATGGTCGTTTGCCAATTTTCAGCAAACGATTGATCGCCTGCCGACCGCTTTCAAACGACCAATCCCCTTGCATGTAAAAATCGGGATCAAACGTCAATCCTGCGGTTTTAAGGGCACGTTGGAAACCCTGCCAACGCCTGGGACTTGGAGGATAATCTAGTGCAACACCGATATAACCAATAGATTTATGACCACGTTCGGCAATTAGCCAAGTGATCGCCTCAAAAGTTGCCTGTTCATCATCCGCGCCCACCACATCAATCGCCGGGTGATTGATGTGCTGCCCCAACACCGTAATGGGCGTATTGGTGAGCGTGATCAGTTCGTCCAGATCGCCGTAGGTGAGATATTGCGGGACCATAATCACCCCATCCACCGGTCTACGAATCACGGCCTCACAGAATCGTTTTTCATTTTCATAGACATGATCACTGTTGGCGATGAGCATATCATAATCATGGGCGCGGGCGACTTCCTGAATGGCCTGCGCAATGAGATGATAAAAATTATTAGTAATATCTGCTACCAACAGCGAGATCATATGCGTGCGTTGCGTTCTGAGACTACGCGCGGTCATGTTCGGGCGATAACCTAATTCTTTGACCGCAACCAGAACCTTGTCCCGTGTTTTTTTGCTCACGGGAATCGTTGTTTTAGTATTGTTTAGCACCCGGGATACAGTCGGTTGGGATACACCAGCAAGTTTAGCAACGTCTTGCATCGTTGGTGGTCCACTTTGATCAATATGTTTATCTGAGGTCATCGTATCCTCGATTAGTACAGATT
>JAFGJA010000633.1 GCA_016929355.1 Anaerolineae bacterium
GATGGGGCATATTGACTGCTAACTTGGTCGTTTTTAGTCAATTGTGCCTCATCATTTCGCTGCCACAAAATCCGTTAGAACCAGGAATTTTCGAGGGAAAAATCACGATGGTGTTGACGAAAAGCTATGTAAGGGCGTATGACGATACGCCCCTACCGGACAAAATCTTGCTTAATACGGCTCACCATTGACCAGCGCGCGCGCAATCGTATTATGCCGCGCGATCAACGGTTCGATCTCCAATGTGGTCAGCACACCATCGCGCACAACGACGCGCCCATTGATCACGCTGGTACTCACGTTGAGCGAGGTGCAGAAAATCAAGGCCGCGACCATATCGTGCAGCGCCCCGGCATAGGGCAGTTGGCTCATATCAAACGAGACAAAATCCGCCGCCATACCCGGTTTGAGCGCGCCAATATCATCACGCCCCAGGACACGCGCGCCACCTAATGTGCCAATTTCCAGCGCTTCACGGGCGGTCATTTCGCCAGGATTCAGCGATCCGGCGCGCTGCATGAGCATCGCCAAGCGCGCTTCGCTCAACACATGGCCGCTATCGTTGCTGGCCGAGCCATCCACGCCCAAACCAACCGGCACGCCATGATCCAGCATGGCGCGCACCGGCGCGATCCCGCTTGCCAAGCGTGCGTTACTCCCTGGACAATGGGCTACCCCTGTCCCGGTGCGCCCAAATTTCTCGATAGAATCAGGCGCAAGACACACACAATGCGCGTGCCATACGTCCTCTCCGACCCAGCCCACATCCTCGGCATAATCACCGGGTTTGAGGCCAAACATTTCCAGGCTGTAAGCCACGTCACCCTGCGTTTCCGCGAGATGGGTATGCAGCCGCACGCCGTTATAACTGCGCGCTAATTCCGCCGAGGTGCGCATCAAATCCTGCGACACGCTGAACGGCGAACAAGGAGCCAGCCCGATCCGCAGCATGGAATAGCGCGACATATCGTGAAATGCTTCGATCACGCGGCGGCTGTCGGCCAAAATTGCGTTTTCATCCTCGACCACGCTGTCAGGGGGCAAACCGCCCTGACTCTCGCCCACGCTCATACTGCCGCGCGTGGCATGGAAACGCAGCCCGACTTCAGCCACCCCGCGAATCTCGTCTTCTAAAGTGACATCATTCGGGAAAATGTAGAGATGATCGCTTGATGTGGTACAGCCAGATAATATTAATTCCGCCGCCGCGAGTTTTGCGCTGACATAGATCGCCTCCGAGCGCAATCCTTCCCAGATGGGATACAACGTGCGCAACCAGTCGAACAACTCATGATTCTGGCAGCCACGTACCACGCGCGTTAAGGACTGGTACATGTGATGGTGGGTATTGACCAACCCCGGCAAGACCACATGCCCGGCGAGATCAAACACTTCGTCTGCCGCATCTGCACGATCCGCTAAATCGGCAGTCGTGCCCACCGCCTCGATCACATTATCACGGACAAATAACGCGCCCTGTTCAATTTCGCGGCGCGTTTCATCCATCGTGACCAACAGCGCAATATTTTTGACCAACAGCGTACCCATAAAAAATCCTTTTACATGATGCTATGCGATAAGCGGAGCGCGTGTGTTTGCGATTGGGAGAGAATGACACACACGCGCCCGGTAATCTATTTAAAGTATTTATGCCTTTTCCGCCAGCGCTAATTCTGCGCCGCGCAGCGTATTCTTGAGCAGCATGGTGATCGTCATCGGGCCAACACCACCCGGCGAAGGGGTAATCGCGCCCGCGACTTCCTTGACCTCATCGAAATCGACATCACCAACCCACTTGTACCCCTTCTCAGAGCCAGGATCAGCCACTTGATTCGAACCCACATCGATCACGTATGCGCCGGGTTTCACCCAGTCCGCCTTGACCATTTCCGCGCGACCCACGGCGGCGATCAGAATGTCCGCTCTGCGGCACACGGCGGGCAAATCTTTGGTGCGGCTGTGGCAGACCGTCACCGTTGCGTTGCGATGAATCAGCAGCATGGCGGCGGGCAGACCGACAATATTGCTGCGGCCCAACACAACCGCTTCCGCCCCGGAGAATTCCGCCCCGGCTTCTTCGAGCAGCACCATCGCCCCATACGGCGTGCAGGGCACAAAGGTTGGTTCGCGCCCCTTCATCGCCAGACGCCCAATGTTCACCGGATGGAAGCCATCCACATCTTTGTTCAGGCTGATCAGGTTCAGCACGCGCTCCTCGTCCAGATGACCGGGGAGCGGCAGTTGGACGAGAATCCCATGCACCTCAGGATTCGCGTTGAGGTCCGCGACCAGTTTTTCGACTTCTTCCTGAGTCGCATCGGCGGGGAGAACGTGACCGAAGGACTGAATTCCCACTTTGGCACAGCGCCGCTGCTTCATACGCACATACTGCGCCGACGCGGGGTCTTCGCCGACCAAGACCGTTGCCAGACCGGGCACGATGCCGTGTTCCGCTTTCATTTTTTCGACACCGGCAGCGATCTGATCTTGAACTTTGGCTGCTACAGCATTGCCATCAATAATTGTAGCCGTCATGTGTGTGACCTTTCGCTAAAAATATGTAAAGACAAAAAACCGTCTTTTTGAGCCTATCATGGACTGGCGCACCGCACCAGTGACGCCTTGCGCAATTGGGAAAACTTTTGTCAGAACCCGGCGCGATTGCCCTGGTAAATGTGTAGTGCAATCGCTCAGAGCGTGTTACACTCGCCATCCGGTCAAATCACTTCCGCCAGAAAGGGACTATATGCCGCGCGAGGGTATTCTTTTCATTTTGATTGGTCCGTCGGGGTCCGGCAAAAATACGTTGATGAAACGTGTCCAGCCGAAAATTGACGATTTGCCGCAGTTGCCCACTTATACCACGCGCAAAATCCGCCCCGGCGAACGCGAAGGCCGCGAGCATTATTTTGTGTCACGCGCCCGCTTCAAAGACCGGATCGTGTTCGATGCGTTGATCGAGTACCAACAGGTCCACATGGGCGATTTTTACGGTGTGCCGCGCCGCGATGTGGAAAACGCCTTAAACACAGGCCGTGACCTGATTGCGGATATTGATTTTCTCGGCGCGAGTCGCGTTCATGCCGCCTATCCTGACAATACAGTGTTGATCTTCGTCACGCCTTCGCGCCTGGAAACCTTGGATGACCGGATTCGCGCGCGCGGCGACATCACGCCCGCAGAACTCGAAAATCGACTGGCGCGCACCCGGTTTGAAATGACGTTTGCCCCCCAATGCCATTACCTGATCCTGAATGATCTGCTGGAACCTGCCGTTGAGCATCTGCGACAGATCATCCTCAGCGAACGTTTCCGGCGGCGTAATATCCCGATGCAGGAAAGACCACTTGCGCCGCCCACCATTCACAGCGCAGCAGTCGCTTTGCTCCTGCACGAGGACAAGATACTTGTTCCCGCAGAGGCCGGACGCTCGACGCTGCCTACGTTCCCGATAACTGATCCTGACGCGCGGCCCCATGAAGCGTTGCAAACGGCGCTGGAAACTACGTTGGGCTGTACCATCAAGATTAATGCGCTGGCCGATCAACGCTTTCGCTTCGTCGCGCCGCATGACGTGACTCTTGGCGCAATACCGTATGACATTTATCTCTACTACACCTATCAATGTACGGTAGTATCGTCCGGCCCCGCCAAGTTACCGGGCTGGGATTGGCAACCTGCCACCGATGTTCAACTTCCAAACGCGCTGCAAGCCTTAGTTGTTCCCAACAAATACGTTTGATGAGTGGTCGTATCACCGACGTTACGCTAAACTTTATGGACGTTTGCGGATAGGTCACGTAATTGGGTGACATGCAGCCAATCCTGTGGCATACTAGTTACACTGTATCATTTAACATCGTTTAACAAACAGAACGTGGACACCTGATTGAGTATGGTATCGGAATCAACCCTCTGTGGGTTTGCTCAAGTTAATTGGTTGATCGCAAGTAAGGTAGTGTCGCCTGTGCCCTGATTGATCTGTCTGTAACACAAGACACGAGATCAAAGGGGGAAGGCCCTGCCATAGATGGTAGGGTATTTTTGTGTTAGGGACCTGGTAATAAGCTGACATGACGATAGTAGAAACACAACAAATTTCACCTGTTACGCCTGATAGCGCCGTCTGGCAAGAACTGATGACGTTGGGCCAGCATCAAGGATATATCACCTACGATGATATTCTGACGCGCCTCCCCACGCTGGAACATAACGTCGATCTGCTTGATGAACTGCTGGATGCGCTGGGTACGGCTGGCGTGGAAGTCGTGCCAACTTCACCCGCGAAATCCCTGTTGGGAGAAGAACATGAAGCGGAAGAAGAGGAAGTCGATTCGCTCGATCCCAGCAAGCTCTATCAGGATTTAGTTAAAGACGCGGGTTATCAGCAAGCGCTGGATACCGACGATGTGGTCGGCCTTTACCTGAAGGAAGCCGGGCGCGTCCCCCTGCTGACCGCCGAGGAAGAAGTCGCGCTGGCAAAGCGCATGGAAGCCGGTGAACTGGCTGCCGAACAGATTCAGGAATATGGCGATCTGCTGCCCGCCGATGATCGCAGCGAGCTAGAAGCAATCATCGAAGATGGCGAAGCGGCCCAGGAATATCTGGTGCGGGCGAATTCGCGGCTGGTGATCAGCGTGGCGAAAAAATACATCGGGCGCGGTGTGCATTTTTTGGACTTGATTCAGGAAGGCAACATCGGCTTGATCCGTGCCGCGCGCAAATTTGAATACCAGCGCGGGCATAAATTCAGCACGTATGCAACCTGGTGGATTCGGCAGGCGGTCAGTCGCGCCGTAGCCGATCAGGGGCGCACGATTCGCGTCCCGGTCCACATGGGCGATCAGATTAACCGGCTGCGACGCATTTCCACGCAGCTTGTGCAGGAGCTAGGCCGCGATCCGACGAATGATGAATTAGCCGACGCGATGGAAACCACGCCGGACAAGATCGAAAATCTGATCGAGATTTCGCGCCGCCCGATCAGCCTGGAAACACCGATTGAGGAAGACGCCGACTCGGAGTTTGGTGATTTCATTGAAGACAAAAACAGTCCGCAGCCCACCGAAGTGGTGACGCATAACCTGCTGCGCGAACATCTGGATCAAGTGTTGGCGCGTCTGCCAGATCGTGAAGCGCATATTTTGCAGTTGCGCTACGGGCTGCTGGATGGTGAAACGCACACGCTCGAAGAAGTCGGGAAGGAAATCGGCGTCACCCGCGAGCGTGTTCGCCAGTTGGAAGCGCAAGCCTTAAACCGCCTGCGCCATTCATCGGCGTTCCAACTGCTGCAAGATTACCTGATTGATTTATAGGGTCGAGCAAGCCCGACCCCTACCCCCTACTGTGTTGAGGTGAGAGTCGATGGATTCCCAGCCCAAACGCGCCCCCTGGTTATGGCCGCTCCTGTTGGTCGTCGGCAGCGTCATGCTGCTGCTGCACAACTTTTTGCTGATCGATTTTGACGTGACTCCCTACTGGCCGGTGCTGTTGGTCGCGTTGGGGATTCAACTGCTGCTGCGTGGCGACATAGGCCCCAGTTGGCAAGCGCATACCTTCGGCATCACACGCGGCAGCGTGCAATCCGCCTCTATCGAGATCGAAAGCGGCGAATTAGATGTGCAGGTTCGCGCGCTGCACAAATCGGGGCGCTTGACTGCCGGGCAGTATACAGCGCGTTCACGGCCTGCGCTGATGGTACGCAACAATCATGCCACGCTGCGCATGGAACGCGGCCAGACGTGGTGGCTCTCGCTGGCCGATTGGGATGTGGGCCTCGCTAACGATCTCCCCTGGAGCGTACTGGTCAGCAGTTATCTCGGCCAACTGGATATTGACCTGCGCGGCGTAATCGTGGAACGCGCCTATGTCTCTACCGGGCTGGGTAATGTCGAGGTCGCCTGTCCCGCCGAGGCAGAGGGCGTCATTTTCGCGCGTTCGACCTTTGGCGATGTGCGCGTGGCACTTCCGACCCGCAGCCGCGCCATGATCACTGTCAAAACCGGGCTATTTGGGCGCGCGCGCGTGAATCCTGAGCATTTCACCGAAATCAGGCCGGGCGTTTATGTCACCCCCTCGCCCGCCGCCGCCAGTATAGAGGCTGATATTCCTGACGACGATGAAATAGACTCCGCCCAGAATGACACGGACGAAGCCTATGATGACACCCCTTACGATCTCACGATTGTTGCGGGGACCGTTTTCGGCTCAATCTACATCGTCTGATTGTTCCGACCCACCCCAATTTTTGCGCGATTATTCAGGTGCGGTCACGTCTGAGACATCCACCAGGTACATTTGCCGCGATCCCTCGTGCGTCGAATCGATACAGACCTGCGTGCCAGCCCGGTTCCAGCGCGGATGCAAATCACAGCGCCATGAGGCATTCGCCACCGGCAGCGCGGGAAACTTACCCACATCGATCCGCACATTCGCCGCATAATCCCACACGATCAACGTCTGCTCGGCATTTTCCCCTTTGGGATACGTATCGGTCAATATCCAACGGCGATCCGGGCTGTAGTTGCAGTGTCCGTCATACTCAAACAGCCCCGCGCCTAACACGGTGCGCTGACCGGAAGGCACATCGATCAGATAGTACTGATCGGTATCGGGGCGCGGCGGCTTATCCCACAGCCAGACCAGAATCGTGTGATCGTCGTACCAATCGTAATGCGACACGCCAATTCCCTCGACCAGACATACCGGATTCGATCCGTCGGCGTCGATGGCAAATAACCGCGTCTTAAACCCGTGATGGCCGGGGACCATGCCCGGCGACCAGCGATGCAAAAACGCGAACCGGGAGCCGCTCGGATTCCATTGGATGTGATTGAACCACGTCTTGTTATCGCGCGGCGGGCGGAGTTCGCCATAATTGAGCGCGTCAGCCAGACTGAAAATAAGCGTTTTTGCCTGCTGCTGCATATCGACCAGATAAATCCCGTCATTGTCCGGCGCGAGTTGATCGCCAAACGGATCGCTTGGCCCAAAGTAGCCATAACCGGGCCGGGTGTCGGTAATGCGTTCAAAATTGAGCGTTGCGCCCAACCGCCCATGATCGGCAATGCCATAGATCGGCCAGGGATACACAATCTCTTCACCGTATTCGAGATGGTGACGCACCGTGACGTAATGATCAGTGCGCCAATCGCTGAAGAAAAAGACCGGCGCGCCCTCGTCCCATTCCGACCAACGCAGCATACACCCTTGCTGCCAGTTCCAGGCGTGGGTTTGCGTTACGGGCATAAATGTATCCCCATTTTCGCGGTCAATCACACCAATGGTCAGCGCGTCAGCCAGCGTGGGATTGCGATCCATAAACGCATTTTCCCCGGC
>JAFGJA010000634.1 GCA_016929355.1 Anaerolineae bacterium
ATCTACCTTGCGTGGGGCGCGTACCAACATTTCCGCACGATTCACACGGATGAGGCGCTCGATCTCGGTTCCGGCCAGCAAAGTTTGCGCGATGCAACAGTGGTCAATCTACTGAATCCGAATCCGTATATTTTTTGGGGCACTGTCGGCGGGCCGATTTTGCTTGAGGCGTGGCACGATGCAGCGCGTCATGGCATCGCTTTCCTGGGTGCATTTTACGTCGCGCTGGTCGGTCTGACGGTGGGCTTCGTCATCGTCTTCGCGTTAGCGCGGCATCTGGGACCACAGATGATCCGTATGCTGAGCGGAATTTCGGCGGTAGTGCTGTTTGGCTTCGGCGTGTACCAGATTGCGCTGGGTGTGCTGTAATCCCCTCCGACGACGAGTCACGCGCCCCGTGTCCGCCCCTCCGCGCCCTGCGCGGTACGAAATCGCGCGCGATTTCGTAGACAATCGCCGATTGTCAGGGGCGGGCGCGCCAGTTTGCCGCCAACGTGCCACCCAACCCCCGCCATGTGCATCTATACTCTGTAGGTGTTCTTTCTTCACATAGGAGCGGTATTTATGTTGACTCGATCACGATGGATCACACTCGTGTTAATGGCGCTGCTGCTCATCGCCAGTTTAGCGGCGTGCGGCGACGACGAGGCCAATAATACACAAACCGGCCCCGCGCTCACCGTCAACGAACCCTGGGTGCGCGCGACGATCCCAATGGCAAGCGAAGAATCCGGTGAAACTGAAGGCGAATCGACGGAGTCCGGCGAAACAGGGGGCGTCACCGGGGCGTTTATGACAATTGCCAACACGGGCAATGAAGCCGATACGCTGATTCGGGCCAGCGTAGACGCGAGCATCGCCGGGACCGTCGAAATCCACGAAACGACCATCGACGAAAACGATGTAATGAAAATGCGCCCCGTCGAGGGCATCGAGATTCCGGCGGACGGCAACGCGGTCCTCAAGCCGGGCAGCTACCACATTATGTTATTAAACGTCCAGCGCGATCTGAATCCCGGCGACACGGTGCAAATCACGCTCGAATTCGCCTCCGGCCAAACGCTCACAGTGGATGCTGAAGTCCGCGCGATGGAGTAGGTGATCATGCAGCGATCACGCTTTTTGTTATTGATCACGTTGGCACTGCTCGTGTCGGTGCTGTTAGCTGCCTGCGGATCGTCCGGTGATGATGCCGGACCATCCCCGACGCCTCTCCCCGGCACGATCCTCGATCCGCCCAAAGAGGTCGCCGATTTCACACTGACCGATCATACCGGGCAACCGTTCAGCTTGAGCGATCTGCGCGGCAAAGTGGTGATGTTGTTCTTCGGCTATACGAACTGCCCCGATGTGTGCCCGACCACGTTGGCCGAATTTAAGCAGGTCAAAGCCCAACTCGGTGAGGACGCGGATCAGGTCGCGTTTGTGTTCGTCAGTGTGGATGGCGCGCGCGATACACCGGAACGACTGGCCGCCTACGTTCACGCCTTCGATCCTGACTTCATCGGCTTGACCGGGGATGATGCGGCAATGCGCACCGTCGGCCAGGATTACGGCATTTTTTACCAGCGCGTGAGTTACGACAATCCCGATAATTACCTCGTGGATCACACCGCCTCCTCATTTGTCGTCGATCAAGAGGGGCGTTACCGGATCGTGTTCCCGTATCAAAGCGATCCGGCAGGCATGGCCGAACAGATTCGGCGGTTGGTCGCGGGCCAGTAACCTTTGCTATAACAGACGCATAGCATCGATCTGCATTCGTAGCCATCACAAGGAGCAACCATCGTGGACACATTGATGATCGTATTGCGTCTGATTCACATTTTCGCCGGGATTATCTGGCTGGGGTTCGGCCTATTTCTGCTGCTGCTACTGATCCCCACTGCCCGCCAATTAGGGCCGGAGGGTCAAGCCTTCATGAAGGGTTTTTTGAAACATTCGGCTTTCAACAAAATCATGCCGGTGGTGTCGCTGCTCACAACCATAGCGGGGGCATGGTTGTATTATAAGGTCAGCGACGGTTTCAACGCGGACTATATGGGATCGCACGGCGGGATTGTGCTGTCGATTGGCGTACTGGCGGGCTTGCTCGCCTTTGGACATGGTGCAACCGCTACCGGCCCCATGTCGGAGAAAATGGTCAAGCTCAATGACGCCCTTGACGCGCAAGATGGTCCGCCCTCCCCTGAGCAAATCGCGGAACTGCAAAGCGTTCAGCGCAAAATGGGCCTGCACGGGCGCATCAGCGTGGCGCTAATGATCATTGCCGTCGCGGGCATGGTTTCCGCCAGATATGTGTAACAGCAACTTATGAATTGCCAGGGGCGTATAGCTACGCCCCTGCTTATGGAGAATTCCGCATGATCACGTAGGGATGAACCAATCCGAACCTCTGGTTCGCGTTCGCCCTGGGCCGACACGTTGGTCGGCCCCTACCTGAGGCGCGTTTGAATTGTTTTCTCCATTATGAGCCTCCACCCAACTCCTATCCCCCCTACTCCTCCGGCAACTGCACCGCCTCAATCACCCGCTTACGCTGTAGGCGCAGCGCAAAATCATACGTCTGGCGCTCGTAATCTTCGCGC
>JAFGJA010000104.1 GCA_016929355.1 Anaerolineae bacterium
ATCAGCCCGAAGTTGTTTAACGCGATGATGCTGGTTGGCTTATTCTGGACGGGCTTCGCGTTGCTGTTGAAGTAGTTCTATCTTTGCACGTTTAGTTTACCCCTCCCTAAATCCCTCCCCGCAGGCAGGGAGGGACTTGACTCCTCTTGCCCTGCGTGCGGGGAAAGGGGTTGGGGGGATAGGGGCGGTACACATGGATATTCGAATTCAATACGTAGAGGGTGACGTGGCGGCGGTCTGCGCACTGATTTTACGCGCGTTACCGGCTTGGTTCGGGATCGAGGCCGCGAACCAACACTATATCGAATATGTCGCCGCGCATCCTACGTTTGTGGCGTATGATGATCAGCACAGCGATCAGGGGATCGGGCGCGCGTTGGTGCGCGCGGCGGAGGATCATTTACGGGCGCAGGACGTGCGCTTTTTGCAGGTCAAGACGTTGAGCGCCAAACATCCGAGTCCTGAGTATGCGCGCACCCGCGCGTTTTACCTGGGTATCGGTTTCGCCCCGCTCGAAGAATTTTCGACGCTGTGGGATGAGGCGAATCCCTGCTTGCAGTTGATCAAGGCGTTGTAGGCGCGTGCCTAGTACATTTTTTCGTAGGGGCGGGGCTTGCTCCGCCCAAGAGGGGTAGAACAAGCCTTCGCCCCTACAAACCCTGATGAACTTACGCTAATGGGCATTATCTCCCCAAATCCGGCGGATAGGGCAGTTCGCTCATGGTGTACGGCGTTGAGGTACTGATCAACCACACGCTGACCCAGCCGCGCACACCATCCAGCGTTTCGACCAGCAGCCATTCATCATCGGGACTGCGCCCGTACAGCGCCAGATCGCTCCAGAGCGGGACCGTCGCCACAATGTCAAAATCCTCGCCAGGACCGGCGCGCAGATTGTTGTGTTCCTCTTTCGTCTTCACATACGTCTGAACCGATCCGAACGGGCGAATCGGGGCGGCGGGGATGGCGTCATAGACCGGCATTTCCACCGGCACATTCACTTGCAGACTGAAGGCGGGCATCCAACCGACGACCCCCTCATAGGTGCGGACCAACAGCCAATCGCTCGCGCTGTTGTGTCCGAGGATGGTCACGGGCAGTCCGGCATTCACGAGAAAATTCGTATACGTGGCGGGATCGGGCCGCGTATGGATGTTATTGGCTTGCAGCACCGTCGCATTGCCCGGCAGACTGATCACGTCCATCACGGGCAAAATCTCGGTGGGGATATGCTGCACGGCGGCGGCATCGTAGGGCACAACTTCCGATACGGCGTCCCCTAACGCACGCACCATATAGCCCGCAAACACTACTGTGCCCGTCTGACCGAGGATCGATTCACGGGTGAGCGAACTAACTAAAATGCTGCTATCTTCGCGCGCCCAGATCAGCGCCATGCCGTTGATCGCTATATCCGTGCCGTTGACCGTCAGCAGCGTCAGGCTGTTTTCGGGCGATTGCACCAATACGCCGGGATGCGGCAGATCGCCACACGGCGCGGGATCGGGCGTATTTAAGGTAAACGCCGTGCCCAATGTCGCGCTCGACGTGGTATCAAACACGACTTCCGCCGGGCCGAGAATCAACAGCGTGACGGATTTATGCGCGTCCAGCATATCCGGCACAGTGAGACTCGCCAGACTCCACGCGGAGCCATCCCCGGCCAGCGCGCGGATCGCCGCTACCCCTGATAAACGCGCCGCGCTGCCGGACCCGGTGGCCGTATCGCTCTCAACAATCTGCCCGGATACCATCTCGATCTGGACTTGCCCGGCTGCGCCGCAGACGGTTTCAACGGGTTTATCGAAGCAGTTTGCCATAAAATCGACCAGCGCGCGCTGGTAGATGGCGGTACAGGTGGCGGGTTGTGTCGTGGTATCCTGGGCATACGTCAGGGTGGGGGGGATAATCAATCCACTGATCAGACTGGCGAGCAAGAGACTGATCAGCATGACCAGCCCGCTAACAATTACGACTCGACGCATTCGAACGACCTCTAACATGACTCGATTTGCAAAGCTCCAATTATACACAAACCGTGTGTGTTCGTCGCGTCTGGGTTTAGCCCACAGTGATCAACGGCACATGGTTTGCCGCAAAACCCCACCAAGTACCATCTGATAGATTGGCACTAATAGTTGCATTTATTGCGCAGAGCGGCACAAAGCAGTATTATAACCCCGTTTTGTTGAGTACCTTGTGCGGCTTGATCACAGCCGATTTTAGAGGGGAGATTTTCTAATGAATAAACGTTTTGCCTTGATCATGGTTATGGTGATGCTCGCAGCGATCTTGTTGAGTGCGTGTAGTTCGGATTCAAAAGAAGCTGGTGAGGATTATTGGAAAGCTGTTTTGAAGGGTGAGTCGGATAAAGCCGAAGCATTGGCGTGCGACTCCTATGATGGAACTGCCGACCATATCGCCTTTTTCCAGGAACACGTTATGCCGGTGGTGTCAACGATTGCCCTTCAGGTTGACATGGGCAAGACCAATAACCAGGAAGAACTGCGTATCACCGGTTCCGTTGAATGTGCTCGGTCAGCCGATGCGCAGGTTTGCAATCAGAAAAATGAATTCGTCTTTTCCAATAAAGAGAATGATCTGAAGGAAAGCACTTTGATCATCCTCACGATGAAAGAGGAAGATGGCGATTGGTGCGTGGCTGATGTGTCCGAATATGATCAACGGCTTGTGGGTGAAACCGAAGATGCCGACGCTGATGCTGATGCCGAAACCGACGCTGATGCTGATACGGACGCCGAAACCGAAACCGATGCCGAAACCGATGCCGATGCTGACGCCGATGCCGAAACCGACGCTGATGCCGACGCTGATGCTGATGCCGACGCCGATGCTGATGCCGA
>JAFGJA010000635.1 GCA_016929355.1 Anaerolineae bacterium
TCTTTGGCATAGCTGTTCCACAGTTTGTAACTTGCATCCACTTCCGCCGCGCCGTATTGTTCGCGCGCCTGCGCGTGATAGCGCTTTTCTTCTTCATCGCTGAAACCGGAAAATAACTGCTTTTGACTCATAGCAATCTCTCCTGTCAGATTCAAAATGGTGCGATCAACGGTGTGGATGAGGCGTTGCAACACGTAACGTGAGAGTCAAGGATTGATCGCATTCCAGTTAGAATATCGTTTCAATCAATTAATTCTTCTATAAACAGTAGCGTGACAGCGCGTTTTCTGATACAGTGATTTCAAATCTGTCCATTTATTGTTTTAGGAATCATCATGCTACACCACCCTTCAACCCGCGCACGATCTTGTATCCCGATCCTACTACTGACATCGCTGATCATCACCCTGTTCGGCATACCCGGCCCAGCCCAGGCGCAAGACCCCCCGGCCCAGGAATGTTTTACCGTCGCCGATGGGGGGGATGCCCTCTGGCACATCGATCCGGTCACTGGGATCACCTATCGCATCGGATCGCTGGGAGCCGCCTATCGCAATGTCGAAGCGATTGCCCTCAACCTCGATGCGACCATCCTTTACGCCGCCGACGATAATGATCTATATGGACTGTGGGGCACGCTCAACGTTCTGACCGGTGCATTTACGCCGATTGGCGCTATCGGCCCTGCCAACGGGATCGATCCCACTACCGGGCTAGCCACGACTGATAACCTGGAAGATGTAGACAGTCTCTCGCTTCATCCCCTGACCGGCGATATGTGGGCCATCACACAGGATTCAGGCGAAAACAAAATTTTCCGTATCGACATGGCAACCGGCGCCGTCATCCCGAATACGTTCGGGTCAGGGTTGGATTACGCGCAGATTGTGCTGCCGCCCACCCTGGCCGAAATTGACGATCTCGGTATCGATCCGCTCGCGGGCCGTTTCTACTTTATCGCCAATAACGACAGCGGCAACGATCATCTTTACCGGCTGGACATTGATGGTTTCGATCCGCCAGGCAGTCCCGGCCTGAACGCCGCCACCGGCACGATCAGCGCCACTGTGATCAACCAGTTTGAGCTGGTAGGTTCACCGGGCACATATATCACCGATATGGAAGGGATCGCGTTCTACAATGATGGGACCTTCTACGGCACAACGGGCGATCAGGCGAGCGGCGCGTGGGACGATTATATGTGGCAGATTGATCCCGCTACCGCACGGGTCACGGCGATCACGCCCGGCCCGATTGATAATGATGGCATCTCGCCTTCGGATGAGGATTTCGAGTCGGTGGCGTGTCTGTCGGCGGGGATCAACATCAAAACCGGCATCGTCTTCGCAGACCAGGATTACAACGGCGTGTTTGACGGGACCGATACGGCCTACGCGGGCGTCGTGGTCTATTTCTACCAGGATAACGGCAACGGCACATTTGACGGAGCGCTGACCGACACCCTGATCCAGACCGCGATCACCGGGGCTGATGGGGTATACCGCTTCGAAGTTGCGGCGGAAGGTATCTTTTTCGTGGTGATCGATCCTGCCACACTGCCCGCCGATGCCAGCCTGAGTACGGTCGGAGCCTATACGGTCAATTTTGCCAATTTTGCCAACAACCTGACCAACAACAACTTTGGCTTTGGCACGCAGCCCCCGCCCCCACCGCCAACCGATGAACCCGATCCCACCGCCACGCCAACCCCGACCAGCGAGCCACCAACTGACCCGGACGATACGCCTGTCCCGGCGGGGTGGCCGGTTGTGACCAAAAGCGCGCAACCTTCGACAGTTCTGCCGGGCGAACTGGTGACATTCACGATCACGGTCAGCAATCCGACCCAAACCACGCTCACCAATGTGGTCATTACGGATACGCTCGACGCGACGTTTTTTGACGCGGTGGTCGAAGTCGCCACGACCAAAGGCATGGCGATCATCACCGGCCCGCTCTCGATCCGCGCGGAGATTGGCACGTTAGCGCCCGGCGAAAGCGCGCTTGTGACCGTTGTGGCACGGGTGCGCGCGGACCTCACCGGACCCAAAAGCACTGAAAATGTCGCGGTCCTGACCAGCAACGAATATGATCCCCTGGCCGCGCGGGCATTGGTGTCGCTGATCACGCTGCCAAGCACGGGGTATGCGCCTGCTGCCCCGGATCACGCCGCGTTCCCGACGCAAACCGCGCTAATCGCAACGTCACTGATAGTATCAAGTGTACTGGTCGGCGCGTTATGGCTGTTGCGCCGCCGCGCAAGCCGGTAGACTATGGTGGCCCAGGTTTAACCAGGGTTTGTAGGGGCCGACACGCTGGTCGGCCCAGGGCGGTCCGCCCCCTACGGAAAACAGCGGCTTATTTGAGCCTCAGTGTACTTAGAGCGTGTTATGAACGTCGGACTTGGCTTCACGCGAAACAATCACCCCACCCTGTAGTCCCTCCCCGCAAGCAGGGCGGGACTTGACTCCCCTGGCCTTGCTTGCGGGGCAAGGGGTCAATTTGGAAAACTGCAAAGGTAGCGTTGTACGCCAGCCAAGCGCCTACCGTTTAGCTTGGCACGCCGACAATCGCGTCATCGTCCTCGGCTTCATCACCTAACCCCAGATCGTGCGGGTCTTTCCCGACCACAATTTCGCCAAAGAACTGGCGCACATCGTTTTGCCGGATGGTGATCATGTGCTGGTTAAATTCCCGCAGGGCTTTCTTAGCATGAGTTCTATACTTCCCATAAACCGGGCCGGATAACCCTATAAAACTCCAAATTTCCATGAGATAACGTTCATGGACCATCCGGTAATGCCGCCACCGTTCATCGGGTCGCCGGAATTGGTAGATGGCGGTCAGGATTGCCACAAAAATACCGGACACACTAATTAGCAAACTCCCTTGTGGCATATCGATATTAGCCAGTACGGGAATGATGGCGCTCAAAATAATCTGCCACCACCGGATCAATTCATTCGCGGTGCGCTCGCGGTTGGCGCGCCCGTTCGTCCACTCAATTTGACCAACCCAGTTATGCAGCACCGCTTTGTCGTTGGCCGAATCGATCCCCTCAAGTTCATCGACCAATTTGGTGAGCCGCCGGATCAAATCCCGATCATAGGCATCATCTCGATCCGCCGTCCGAATCGCCGATGGCAGCAGATAATACGGGGTACGGATCAGGAAAAACAACGCCAGGCGCAACGTTTGGAAGATTGTCTCGAAAACCTCTATAA
>JAFGJA010000105.1 GCA_016929355.1 Anaerolineae bacterium
CGAGGGGACTTGACCACACGCCCGACTCCCCCTCTCCGCAGAGTGGAGAGGGGACCGGGGGGCGAGGTAAACCGCAAACAGCCATTTAACGCAGAGGAAAAACAGGACAAAACTCAGAGGAAACCAATCGAGCACGCACACCAATGGGTATGGCTGGTTTTTGGCGCGTTTACGGTGATTTTCCTGCTGTCGTCGTTTGCCGACGCCACCGGGCGCTACCTGATGCCGCTCTGGGTTCCGGCAGCGCTCGGCGTGGCGCTCGGTCTGGATCGGTTGCGACGGGCGGCATGGTGGATTCCGGCGCTGCTGCTGGCGCTGCTGCTCGTGATGCAGGTCGGGACAGTGATCCGCGCAGCATACTCTGCGGAGAAACTCACGCCGCAGTTGGTCGAACGGCTGCGCATCCCCGATGGCGACGATGATCGCCTGCTCGACTGGCTGATCGACCATGATTATACGCGCGGCTATGCGAGTTATTGGACCTCGTTCCGGCTGATTTTTGCGTCCGGCGAAACGATCATTTTTGATACGGCGCTGCCCTACGATGATCGCGGCACTATCGCCAGCGATAACCGCTACCCGCCCTATCGCGCTATCGTTGCCGAAGCGGAGCGCGTGGTCTGGGTGACGCAAAATTTCCCCGAACTCGACGCCGCCATTGCGGATCAGCTAGCCGCCGCGCAGATCACTTATCAGGTGGAGCACATCGGCGTTTTCCGGGTGTATCACGCCTTTTCACGCCGGGTCGCGCCGGAGGAAATCGGGATCGATCAGATCAGATTCAATACAGAGTAGCTATGGATTCCCCCCTCGCCATCAGCGTGGGGAGGGGTTTACAAACGCCGGGAAAAATGCATTCGGCGCGATGAGGCGCGTTTCGCCCGTTTCCGTATCATGCAGCCAGATTTCCGGCTCCGCGCCGGATTCCGTGAGGGCAAAGCGTTGAAATACGATCCAGCGCCCGGTGGCATCATACGACATCGCCGCGTGATGGTACGCCGGATCAACGATGACCGGTTCTACCGCGCCAGAAGCTATCTCCAGCGTGTAAAGCTGTGTACCGGCGGTATAACGCTCGTCCAAATAGCGGCGCGCCACTAACAACTGCGTGCCATCCGGCGACCATGCGGCAAAGACATCCTCAACCAATTCGCTGCTGATGTATTCAATTGCCATCGATTCAAAATCAACGATCTCAAGCTGGGAATAAAATGTTTCGCGCAACGCCCCGCGCGTCAGCACCGGGTAAACCAACCGCGATCCGTCCGGTGAAAATGCGCCCACCACGTCATTGCGATTCGCGATCACCACTTCGGAACCGGACGCCATATCCAGCACGCGGATACCAGGGACCGTTTCATCATAATACGCGATCCGCCGCCCGGTAGGGTCCCAGACGGGCGTCGCGCCGTGCTGCTGCACATCCTCCGCCAGTAAGCGCGATTGCGCGGTCTGCACATCCACGATCCAGACGCGCGGTTCCAGGCGATCTGTGACCGGATTGCGATCATGCCGTTGATACGCGATCTGCGATCCGTCTGCGCGCCATGTTGGAGCCTCACAACGCGCCTTTACGCAGTCGGTGAGTGGGCGTAGATTCCCTGTCGCCACCTCGACCAGCCAAATATCAATCGTGCCATCGGCATTACTGCGCGAAAACGCGATCTGACTCCCATCCGGGCTGACGGCATAATCCACTAAATGATCGCTCAATTCAACAAGGGTGCGCGTCGTGCGGTTGTCACTTAAGTACAAAATAGCTGGATACACGTTGGCCGGTTGAAAAAAATAGGCGATAGGTGGATGATCACCCCGTTCAGCCGAGTCTGTGTCACGCCGCGCCAACCACGCGACAAGCACAACACCCACCACCAGCAAAGCAATTCCTATGAAGTAAAATCGGTTTTTTTGCGTCATAATGCGTATTGTACCCAAATTTCTTGATCACAAAATGAGGAAATAATGATATGACCGAATTGACCTGCATTGGATCATCGTACTCACTGGGGGAACCACTCGCGGTGGGAACAGAAGTCGAACAAATGCGCACGAGTGGGATCGCGGACGAGATTGGCGCGGCCTGGATCGACATTGCGCCGGAGTTCGACACTGCGCCCGATCCGATCACGGCGACGAATCGCGCGCTGGCGCAGGCGATCCGCGATTCTGCCGGGAAAATGCCGCTCATCTTCGCCGGGGACTGCATGGCAAGCATCGGCGCAGCGAAGGGCTTATGGGATTGCGCCGGTGGCGATCTGGGCGTGATCTGGTATGACGCGCACGGCGATTTCAACACGCCCGAAACGACCCCCAGTGGCTTTGTCGGCGGGATGCCGCTCGCCATGCTGGTCGGGCGCGGCGATTTGCAGTATATGCAAGGCGTTGATCTCGCGCCGCTCAACGAAACGGACATCATCATCACCGACGCGCGCGATCTCGATCCGGCGGAGGGCGCAGCCTTACGCGCCAGCGCGATCACGCATTTACCCAACACGCGCGATCTGCTCACGGCGACTTTGCCGGATAAACCCCTCTACATTCATGTTGACGTGGATGTGCTGCGCCTGGAAGATATGCCCGCCGTCGGCTATCCCGCCGAGGGTGGCCCCGCATTGGCCGATGTCGCGGCCACGCTGGAACGCATCGCGCGCGCGGGACGTGTGGCGGGGATTCTGTTTTCGCTGTGGAACAGTGATCGCGCCACCGATAATCGCCCACTCAAGAATGTGTTGCGGCTCGTGCGGGCGTTCGTCGCGGGGCTGGCGTAACCCAGTTTTCACCTCACCCCCTGGCCCCCTCTCCACCCGGCGGAGAGGGGGAGGCAAGCGAG
>JAFGJA010000106.1 GCA_016929355.1 Anaerolineae bacterium
AGTTCCCATAGAATATCCATAGTCAGACCTCCACAAAATGGCAACGCTTGATTATTATAGAACATGCGAAAATTTTAAGCATAATCAGGGCCGCTTGCGGTCCTTTCGTTGAGTAGCCGGGTCGTTGTACGGCCCGGTGATTCCGCGACTCCCCCCAATACGCTATAATCGACTCACACGCAGACACAGGAGCGCACACAATGACTACCGCGACTCGCCCGCTAACCGTCGATGACCTGCTGCGCCTCGGCTCCGATGCGCGAATCGAGGTCGTAGAAGGCGAGATTGTGGATCATCCGGCGGCGGGTGGGCGTCATGCCTGGGTCTGCGGCAACATTCTCCGCGCGCTCGATCAATACGTTCGATTACATAAAATAGGGCTGGTGTTCGGATCAGGTTTGTTGCATCTTCTGGCGATGGATGGTCAAAGCGTCGTGTCTGCGCGCGTACCGGACGCATCCTACATTCGCAAAGCCGATCTCGTGCCGGATTGGGACTTAGATCGCCCCTATCCCGGCGCGCCGACGCTGGCCGTTGAGGTCATGTCGCCAGGGGACGAATTCGAGGATGTGGTGCAAAAAGTGGGCGAATATTTCGAGGCGGGAACCTCGGAAGTGTGGGTTATACTGCCGCAGCCGCAGATCGTGTACCGCTATTTGCGCGGCGAATCGACGGTGCAGACCTATCGTGGTGACGACTCGATGGATGTGAGCGCGCTGTTCCCCGATCTGACGCTTGCACTCTCTGCTATATTCGCGCTGCCCGATCTGGACTGAAAGGTTTACTCTTGCTTTTACCCTGATTTTCTCTGTGTTCTTTGTGTCTCTGCGGTGAACTAATCTCACCCGAATCTTCGCACCAAGTCCCGCAACTGGTCATAGCTGATCGGCTTCTGCAAGATCAAATCCGCCTCATCATACGCCTGATCGACCATGTGCGGGTTCGCGCTGATCACGATCACGCGCACGTCCGCCAACGCCGCCGTTTGGCGGATGTGGTGCAAAACCTCTAAGCCGGAAACTTTCGGGAGATTCAGATCGAGCAGCACGAGGTTTGGGGGGCGCGCTGCTAACTGATCCAGCGCCGCCTGTCCGTCATAGACCACAGCTACCTCAAAAGCCGTTTCTTGCAGCACCAATTCCACAAACCGCGCGATCTCGGCATCATCTTCAACGACTAATGCGTAAGCCATCATGCTTTCCCCACTCAAACTCGCTATGTGGTTAGTATACGCAAATTTTGGTTTTTGTGCGGCTTAGGCGTGATCCAATTGCCACCCATTGCCCTGTGCTGTTACATGATAGGGGCCGGGATCGGTACAATGATACACGTAGATCGGAACGGCTTCGGCGGCAGCGCGATCCATCACCGTGCGCCGCGTTTGGATGGCCTGCGTCGGGTCAGTATCCGCGACGATGTTCCAAGTAGGATGTGCCGTGTGCAGGGGATGCGCGATCACATCTCCGACGTACAGCAGGCGCTCACCCTCGGATTCCAACAGCAGCGCGATCTGACCCGGTGTATGGCCCGGCGCAGGGATCGCGGTGATCCCCGGTAGAATGGTGTTCGTTGGCGCGATGTGGTTGATTTGCGGTTCGAATTTCGCCAGCAGATCACGTACTGATCCCCGTTTTTTCTGCCAGTAAGTCCATTCCGGTTCTGAGAGCATGATTTGCGCATGGGGAAACACTGGCGTGTTTTCCGCCGTAATCGTGCCGCCCGCATGATCGCCATGTGCGTGTGATAGCACGACAATGTCAATGTTTTCCGGCGCGATTCCCGCCTCCGCCAGCCCTGCGATCAAGCAACCTGTGTCGGGATGAAGCGCCCCCAGGCCCGTATCGATCAGGATCGTGTGCGCGCCAGTCTGTACCAGCAGGCAATGAAATGGCGTCAACAGTTTGCCTTTGGTGAGGGGATACGATGCTAACGCGGCGCGGAGATCGTCCTCTGGCGCGTTGCAGAAAAAACTCTGCGGTTTGTACCCGACAAACCCGTCGTTAATTGCCTGACAGGTCAATGCGCCGATCTGAAAACGGATCATACTCATCTCCTGGGGAGGACAAGCTCTCCCTCTACTGATTCTGAACCGGAAATCGTACTAACAACCAATTGGCAATCGTATCCAATAAACCCGGTTGTGCCGTGAGCAGCGCTGCGCCGTGTCCATCTACGTTCTGCTGCGCCGGGTAGATGATCAGTTGGTGATCGCCGCGCGCCATACTATCCAACGCGATGCTGTCGGCGGGATTGTTATCGTCGTTTTCGCTGGCGACAATCAACATCGGACGTGTACCCAGACGGGCTACAGCATCGGGGGTAGTGATGCCGAGATAATCCAGGCCGGGACTCAGCAGGATTGCGCCGCCGCACGCGAGATCAGACGAACACGCGCTCAGGAGCAGATTCGCCCCGATCCCCGCGCCGATGACCGTGATCTGGCTCGATGCGATGCCCGGTAACTGGCTGAATTGGCTCAGGGCAGCGTGCGCGTCATCTTGCGCCAGTACCCAATCAGTCGATCCGCCTGTTGTGCCATAGCCGCGCAGATCGACCAGCAGCACTGCATAGCCGCGTGCCTGCAAGCGCAGCGCCAATTCGCCCCACGCCGCGCGATCCCGCACCATGATCAGCACACCCGGCGCAGGCCGCGCCGCCGCGTTATACAACGTACTGTTGAGGATCAAACCATCCGCCGCGCTGATCAGAATCGGAAGCTGCGCTTCAGTGGGCAATGGGGTGATCGTCGGCAGGTCTTGATCCGGCTGCCCTTCCGCCGCGAGACTCGCCTGGGTAGGATTACTCGCGCCAACCGTGTCTGGTGCTTGCTCGCGGATAGTTGGCCCTTCTGCAAGCGGGGCGATGGGATTCACCGTTGGGCTGGCGGCAATGGGGGGCAGGGAGGTGAACCATTCCGTCGTGGTGGTGGGTTGCGGTGCGGGAGTTGCATCGGTGCAGGCGGTGAAGGTGAGCATCATGAGCAGCAGCGCCGCGCCGAAGAGGATTTTCGTAGAGGGGTATCGCCATACGCCCGGTTTTACCTCACCCCCCGCCCCCCTCTCCATGCATGGAGAGAGGGAGTCAGATCGCGTGATCAAGTCCCCTCTCCGTTTACGGGGAGGGCGGCAACCAAAGGTTGCTCTGGGGGAGGGGTTTGTTTTTCCATTCATTGCCTACGCGCTCGCTTTGCCCGCCACCACGATCATGCGTTCGCAGCCATCTTCAAACGGCTCCTGAAAATAATCACCATAAGTGGTCACAGCTTCAAAACCGGTAGCCGCCAGTAACAAATCCATTTCGCCGGGGAACACGTAGCGCAGCACCAATGGCGCAAGGGTGCGATGCACGGCGCTGTCATCCATGATTTCGTCATAGATCCAGGTGACGTGTAACTGCTGCGCCACACGATCAATCGTGCTCATCGACTGCTGCATGACAAGGTGGCCGCTTTCCGGTTCGGTAAACATACGCTCCAGCGTCAACGACGCATCATCGGCGGTGGCGAAGGCTTCCCCGGCGTTGGGCAAATCCAGCACCAACAGCCCATCGTCGGCCAGCAGCGAATGAAAATGGCGCAGCGCCGTTAACTGATCCGGCTGCGTTTTGAAGTGCATGAAGCCATTATAGGGTACGATGATTAGTTTGAAGCGTTCCTCTAACGCGACCTTGAGCGCGTCGCCCTGGACAAACGTGACCAATCCCTTGAGATCGGGCATGGTTTCGATCAACGCATCCAGCCTGCGCCAGCCGCGTGCCAGCATCGCTTCTGAATTATCCACGCCCACGACGCGCAGACTTTCGTCGATCAGTTCCTCGGCGAGATGCAGCATGACGCGCCCGGTCCCGCAGCCCACATCCAACACCGGGCCGCCGGTATCCTCGGCCAGTTCCACATACAGCGCCAGATCGTCATTCATCTGGGCGTTTTCAGCATCATAAAAGCGCGCAATGGTATCGTAAAATTTTACATTTGGATTTGTATTCGGACTCATCGTTTCCCATCCTGATCAGGTTTGCTGCTGCGCAGTGTAGCCCAAACCCGCCGAATCAACCATAAGAAATCCATGAATCCGCGTGGGATGATTGCGCGATTACGTTATCGTGAAAGTTTTGCTTGACAAGCCCCCTGGGAAATGCTAAAATTTTGAATGATTGCGCAATTATGTAATTTCGCAATGGAAGAGTGTCATGCCTCGTGCATCTGCCCGCTACAAATTTTAGTGATCGATCAGGTTAAAGGAAAACAAGTCAAACGCGCTCAAGGTAGGGCCGGACCAGCATGTCGGCCCAGGGTGAACACATGACGAACCGCA
The DNA here is from genome assembly GCA_016929355.1 of Anaerolineae bacterium. Classification (GTDB taxonomy): domain Bacteria; phylum Chloroflexota; class Anaerolineae; order Aggregatilineales; family Aggregatilineaceae; genus JAFGJA01. Next base: position 4,314 of record JAFGJA010000106.1, read on the forward strand.
GGTTCGCCTGCGCCCCTACAGGATGATGCGAACTATATTTGTTTTCTCCATAAGACACGGTTAACATCTAGGGCAACCAACACCCTAACGCACGATAAGGAAAAATCCATGCCATTGGAAGTGATCGAATCCACCGACCCCATTAGCGAATTAATCCGGTTTAAGACTTCGGCCATTTACGAGATGATCATCAGTCTCCAACTGCTGCACCGCCCGACGCGCCGGTCAGCCTGGGCCGAAAATGCCCGTACCAGCTTATCAACGGAATTTTTGCGGGAACTGGATGCGGTGTATAAACCGTTCGCCGACGGGCACATTTTTCTTGAAATGCCGGTGGATTATGATGATCACGACAGTGTGGACGGTTTTTTCGACTATGTACGGGTGATGGACCCGGTGCAGTTTGTGTTTTATCTGGTAGGGCGGATTCTCTCCCCGGATGAAATCGCCGACATTGGCCTTGATGTTGAGCCGCTCACGGCTGCGCTGCGGGCATCCCCTTATGACAATTATTGTAAGTGTTTGAACGTGCCGTTTGACGAAATCCTGGCCGATGTGCCTGCTTTTCAGAGGCGGCTGGCTGCGCTGTGGCAGTGGTATTGGGACGAGTTCTTCCATAAGCAGATCGACGACCTGCAACTGCGTTGGCATCAGGCGCTTGAGGATAAGCAAAATCTGCTGGCGCGCTCCGGCGGACAGGCGTTATATGAGCATGTGACCGGCAAACCGCACTTAATTGCGCCACTGCCACCGGGCTATCCGGTCAGAGAAGTAGTCTTTGTGCCCCTGTACTTGATTCCGTCGCCGGTTTATATCTTTTACGGCTACGGCAATATCACGGTGATCTTTGACAGCGAGCGCACCGAGGCCCGGTTAGCCGAAGTGGAACAGAGCAAAGAATCGCTCCTGGCAGCATTCAAAGCGTTGAGCGACGGTTCGCGGCTGGATATTTTGCGGCTGATCACGCAGCATGAAGGCACGATGAACGGTAAAATGATCGCCAAAAAGCTCAGTTTATCTGCGCCAACTGTTTCGCGGCATCTGGGCCAGCTTAAAGAAGCGGGCATCATCACCGAGGAATCAACGGATAACCGCACGATCACCTACAAATTGCAGCGCGAGGCAGTGCAGCAATTGCCGGATGTGCTGCTGGAATATTTGTGGCATTGATCGTAGGGCATGACGCCGCCCGAATTTTCTTGCGCTGTGTAAGTGACTGTGATACACATTTTATACGGCCTCACCCCCCGGCCCCTTCTCCAACGAGTTAGAGAGGGGGAGTCAGGCACGCGATCAAGTCCCCCTCTCCCGCCGAGCCGGAGAGGGGGATTATCATAATGTGTCTTGCTCCGATCAGAAAAAACTCCGACCTGTGTGATTCAGGCGGAGTTTTTTCGTTTTTGGGACTATGATAGACTCATCGTTCCCAGTCAATCAATCAGGAGAGAGGCTTATGTCTGACCAACTGCCCACCATCACCGCGCACGATGGGCGGCGGCGGTTAGCCTGTCTGCCAATAGCGTTGGTATCTGTCATCGTCAACGCCGATGAACGGATTCTCATGCTTTCACACCCGAACAGCGCGGGACGGTGGGAGACGATCAACGGCGCGATGGAACATGGCGAATCGGTGTTAGCGGGCTGTCTGCGCGAAATCCACGAGGAAGCGGGTGATCAGCTTCAAGTTTGCCCGTTGCATCTGCTGCACATCTACACATTTCCCTATGATGAAACCATCCCCCACATGCTGAGTCTGTGTTACCTGTTCGCCTATGAAGGTGGCGACGTGATCCCCGGCGATGATATGGCCGGGAGTCAGGTGCGGTGGGTCAGCGTGGGCGAGATCGAACGCGGGGAGGTCCAGGTGGCCGTGCCGCGTGATGTACCCTGGTTATTTGCGCGCGCGGTTGAACTCTACCGGACGCTGCACGATCAGCCGCCCGTGCTGCACCAGCCGCAATTTGATGTTATTCCGCAGCGTAAATACGATAAAAAATATACGAACGAATGCCGGCGTGATGAATCCGATGAATTCAGTGTGGGTTAAGCGCTATGTTCTGATCGTTACTTCG
>JAFGJA010000107.1 GCA_016929355.1 Anaerolineae bacterium
CCTAAATACGCGCGTTGGCATTCCAGCCGCCAATAGTCCGGGGGCGATGGCTGGCCGCGCTGCCACCGCAGATTCGCAATCTGGCGCTGTAATATGCCTGCTTTGCAAATGATGGTGCTCTCTAGCGAGAGAGCATCCGGTTTTTGCTGCGCTGCGATAATTGTTTCTAGTATTTCGAGGTTCCATTCAACCGTGCAATACCCATTAGAACCATTCTGATGTGAGTTTGAGGCATGAAATCCGTTGTGCTGCCGTGTGCTTTTGCGTTGGAGGATTTGCTGCTCATCCTGCAAAAATGCCAGGATTTGCGCCTGTACCTCATGCCATTCCATATAGACCGCCTTTAATAGTGAAAAAATTCACTAAGACAGATTATACACCTGATTTTAGCTCGAAATAGAATAATCGGGCAGAGTCTTGGCCCACGCTGCCTGCGCGGATGTTTTTTGTGGAGCAAATGTTGGCGCGATTTGAAAAAATGGGGCGTTGGCCGGTGTTCATGCCGGCGATTTTGCCAAGCGTATCGCGCGCGGACAGATGCGGCCCCCCCATGTGACGCTGCTCATCCGGCTGCTTACGGCGTTGCTGTTGGGGATGCTCTTTTTAGTCGCGCTAGAGGATGAACCCATGAACGATCCCGCCAGTTTGACGGAATCGTTCATGGCACTTTGGGCGGAGGATTTGAGTTAGCGTCCCGCGCACCATTGGATGCCCTGGTGCAGCACGCGCCGGAAGTTCGGATCGACCCATGTTTGGTCATCATGCCCGGAGGACAGGCAAAAGACGCGGTGCTGGTTATACTGGCGCGTCCAGGCCAGGGTTTTAAACGAATCGGGGTGATCGGTGGTGAGCAGTACATGATTTTCGGCGGGGGCGTCGTGAATCATATACGTTTCATCAATCATGGTCCAATTCGCTACCCTGGCGGTGATGGGATGATCGGGATCCGCTACCTGAAGGGAGATCGTTTCATCGTGACTGTACCGCGTCAACCGGCGCTCCGTCATGCCAATGATCGCGTCCCACAACGGCCAATCGGGATAGGCTAACAGGCCATGATGCAGCGCCAGGATGCCCTGTTGTGTGGTGGCGAGATGCTCAAAAATGGGTTCGACTCTGGCAAACGTGGGTTGTTCATATTCTGCGCCTTTGAAGTGCGTAAACAGCACGATCACATCGTAGCTATCCCGTACCGCATCCGGCGCAGCGATAAAATCTTCCATGTGCTGGATATACGGATCGACGCCATCCAGTGCGCGAAACAGGGCATGAAAGCCGATCACGTCAAAACTGTGTCCACCCGTTACAATTGCCGTGCGAATATCAGCCATAGAATTACGCCTCTTTTCTAGAAAGATAGAGAACCCTCTCTAATCATCGCCGGATTTGGCTTCCGGCTTGGGCAGCAGCACGTCACGCGGTTTGCTGCCACTCTCTGCCGGGCCGACGATGCCATCTGCCTCCATCATATCGATCAGGCGGGCCGCGCGTGTATAGCCGATGCGCAGCCGCCGTTGCAACAGCGAGATCGATGCTTTTTGCAGGCGCTGCACGAGTTCGGTGGCTTCGCCGTATAAATCATCTTCATTGCCGTTGGAACTGGTCGAATCTGATGAATCCGACGCGGCGGACTGATCCCAAAAAGTGGGTTGGGCCGGTTTGGATTTGGGGCGAATTGGCTCCGGTTTTTTGTTTTCGACCACGCCAAACGGTTCATCACGGTTGATGGTGATGTCGTTACTGGGTGAGGCGAGGCGTTCACGGCTGCCGGCAGCGTCCGCCTGTTCCAGCAGAATCCCGCGCCAGTAGCGCGTCAGCGCCGTGATCTCCTCATCGGAGACAAACACGCCTTGCATACGGAGCGGGGCGGCGGCATCGGGCGATTGGTAGAGCATATCGCCGCGTCCGAGCAGTTTTTCCGCGCCGGGTTGATCGAGAATAACGCGCGAGTCTACCGATGACGCTACTGCAAACGCGATACGCGCCGGGAAGTTCGCCTTAATCAGACCCGTGATAATGTCCACGCTGGGGCGCTGCGTGCTGATAATCAGGTGAATGCCTGTCGCGCGGGCCATCTGCGCGAGCCGGGCCAGCAAGCGCTCGGTTTCGTCCGGCGCGAGCATCATCAAGTCAGCCAACTCATCAATGATGACGACGTAATAGGGCATTTTCGTGCCCGTATCCGCGAGCTTTTTGTTGTAGTCCACGATGTTACGGGCGGCAATGGCGGCGAACTTGCGGTAACGTTCCTCCATTTCGCGCTGGACCCATTGCAGCACGCCGACAATGCGCTCCAAATCAACCACTACCGGCGCGACCAGATGCGGGATGCCGTTGTAGCCGGTCAATTCCACGCGCTTCGGATCGACCATAATCAACTGCACGTCTTCGGGTTTGTTTTCCAGCAGCAGGCACGAAATGATCGAGTTGACACACACCGACTTACCGGACCCGGTTGTCCCCGCGATCAGCAAGTGGGGCATCATCGTCAGATCGGCGGCGACGGGTGTACCATCCACGCCTAACCCCAACGCAATGCGCAGCTTGGAGTCGATGCGGCGGAATTCAGGCGATTCCATGATGTCGCGCAAGCCCACCATTGCGACTTCATCGTTAGGCACTTCGATGCCGACAAAACCTTTACCCGGTACGGGCGCTTCGATACGGATCGTTTTCGCCGCCAATGCCAGCGCAAGATCGGCATCCAGGCGGGCAATCGAGCCAACCTTGACACGGGTGCGTTTACCACCGCGCCCTTCCAGGTAGCCGGGTTCGATGCCAAACTGCGTGATCACCGGGCCGGGGTTGACTTCAAC
>JAFGJA010000636.1 GCA_016929355.1 Anaerolineae bacterium
ATGCGTTGGAACCCACAGAGTAATGTTGAAGTGACGGACCCGTTCCGCGCGATTGAAAGCATGTTTGAAGATATGTGGCGCGGTTGGCCGGCCCGGTTCCAGACCGATACCGCCCGCCCGATGCTGCGTCCGGCGATGGATGTCATCGAAAATGACAACGCGGTGACACTGCGCGTTGATCTGCCGGGGCTGTCAGTGGAGGATGTGAACGTCGAATTGGACGACAACACCCTGACCGTGAGCGGTGAGATCGGCGATACCATTGAGGAAGACGGGGATCGCTACCACTACCGCGAACGTTACACCGGATCGTTCCAGCGTTCGCTGCGTCTGCCAAACACCATCGACGCTGAAAAGGTGGAAGCCAACTTCGAGAACGGTGTATTGAACATCGTTCTGCCCAAACTGCCCCAGGCCCAGCCGAAGCGCATTGAAGTCAAGGGCAAGAAGAAGTAGGCGCTAAAGCAACAAATGTTGCCAAGCGTAGGATTGTTACATCGCCGGGTATGATGCCCGGCGATTTTTTTTGGGGGGGGACGCCCAGTATAGGCAATCTTCACAAAAATATTCTCGTAAACTCACCAATTCTTTATTGAAGATTTATTGTTATAATAAGCCCTTCATCCGTTCATAGTAAGCGTACCAATGAGGATCGCATGGTTAACTCGTCTGTATCTCCCAATGCTGCCGCATTATTTAAAAATGCAACAGAGGCGTACAACACGTCTCAATTTGAGCAGGCTGTCGAACATTGTCGGGCGGTTTTGAGCGCGTTAGCGAATGTCAAAAAAGCGCCGGAATCGGTGCTGTTTGACAAGGTTTACGAGCGGATGGTGATCGCCTATCAGCGATTAGGCGATCTGGTATCGGCACAGGCGGTTGTGGATGAATGGCTGGCGCAAACCGGGCGTGATGAGGGGCGTATCCTGGCGATTATTCAACACTGTCGGGTCAAGGATTTTGCGGGCGATTATGAGGATGCGACCCGGTTAGCTGATGAAGCGATTGTGTTGGCCGAAACCGCCGGTTATGGGCAAGGGTTGGGTTTTGCTAAACGGGCGCGGGCTGATATTTTGTGGAAACTTGGTCATACGGATGACGCGCTGATCTATGCGGAATCTGCCCTTGAATTGCTCGAACAAGCCGAGGATTTGGAGCAGCAGTCGGCGGCGCATGTCAGTTTGTCGATTATTCATCACATCAAGGGTCACTTTTACAAAGCGATCTATCATCTGCAACAGTCGATTCAGTTGATGGAACAACTCGGCCAACAGTATGAGTTGGCGATTACCTATAACAACCTGGGCGAAAATTACGCGCAGCTTTATGCGATGGACAAAGCGCTGGAAGCGCATCAACGTGCTTTGGACCTGGTGGGAATCGAGAGCGCCCACCCGGACCTGATTCGCAATCTGGGCATGGATTTGATCGGCGTGGGGCGCGAGGTCGAAGGGCGTGAATATCTGGCGTTGGCGCTTGAACGCGGGCGTCATGATCCTGATCTGATCGCGCAGACGCTTTACAGCTTGGCAGACGTAAATATCCAGGCGGGTTTGTTAGATGAAGCTGAACAGCAGGGGCGCGAATTGCTGATGATTGCCAATAAACGTGATTCGCTGCGCCACCGGATTCGCGCTTTAATGGTGTTGGGTGAAATTGCTTCGCGGCAGGGGGATTACTTGACTGCTCAGGCGCATTTTCATGATAGTTCGATGTTGGCCCAACGCAGCGCAAATAATCAAGCGATCTGGCGCACTCATGCCGCTTTGCATAAACTTATGCATGATACGATGCCGCAAATGGCTGAGATTCACCGTCGCACGGCGGCGGAGATGATCACGAATATTATGCACAGCATCGAGGATGACGATTTGCGCATGTGCTTTCAACAAGCCGACATCGTCCGGTTGGTATTGGAAGTGGATTGAGCCACGCGGCATAGATGCCAGGATGGGGTAATGACATCTGTTGAGCAGTTGGTACGATGCAGCCGGAATTTGTTGGGCCTGGAATTAAATGGTGACGTGCAGCGCGCCTTTAGCCGGTATGCTGATGAACTCCTTGCCTGGAACGAAAATGTGAACCTGACTGCGATCACCGATCCCGAAGCGATTGAAATGCGCCATTTTCTCGATTCGCTGTCGGTGATGTTGGCGGTTCCGCTCGCTCCCGGTCAGCGTGTGATCGATGTGGGGACAGGTGCGGGTTTTCCCGGCATTCCCCTGCGGATCATTGCGCCGCAGATCGAATTAACGCTGCTCGAATCAACCGCGAAAAAAACGCACTTTTTGCAGCACATCACCGATTTGCTGAAGCTAAAAAATGTGCGGATCGTCAATGCGCGCGCCGAGGATACCGGACAGGATACCGCGCATCGGGAACGCCACGATATTGTATTGGCGCGGGCGGTGGCGCAAATGCCTGTCCTGAGTGAGTATTTGCTGCCTCTATGTAAAGTGGGCGGGCGTGTTATCGCGCTCAAAGGAGAGAGCGCTGCCGCCGAAGTGCAGCAAGCCGAGAATGCGCTGAAAATCCTGGGCGGACGCCTGGAAAAGATTCTGTCGGTGGAATTGCCGCAAGTGACAGAAACGCACCATCTGGTGGTGATCGAGAAAGTGGCCGCTACGCCACCGCAGTATCCGCGCCGCGCCGGAATTCCAACCAAACGCCCCTTGTAGCTCATTGAAAAGCTGTCTCACCACAAAGACACAAAGAACACAAAGTAGATCAAGTTAGAACCCAAAATCACTATAGCCACGAAACAGGTAAGATTAAGTTTGTCCATTCATGGTCGTGATTTGCCCCGCTGTGACGTGCCAGCGTGTTGCTTTCTGCAAAAAGTCCGCGGTGAAAATGTCCGGCTCAGTGGTGGTCAGCAGCGCTTGCGATACGCCGTTAATCCGCCCTAGCAGATAGGCGCGGCGGTTGGCGTCGAGTTCGGCGATCACTTCATCCAGCAGCAACACCGGCCATTCACCCAATGTATCATGCATCCATTCCAGTTCGGCTAATTTGAGCGCCATAATGCCCGTGCGCGCCTGTCCGCGCGAACCGTACAGACCGAGATCTCGTCCATTGACCATCAAGCGAAGTTCGTCG
>JAFGJA010000108.1 GCA_016929355.1 Anaerolineae bacterium
CCAATTCCCGTATACTACTCCCCGCGAAGGTCGAAGGACGATCTAACTGCCTACCCCGTTCCGATGCGTGGTAGGATTTTTTTGTGCCTCTTAACCCCTCCCCCTAATCCCCTCCCCGCAAGCAGAGAGGGGGGATTGGGTAGTCAATCTGACTCCCCCTCTCCATGGCGTGGAGAGGGGGCGGGGGGTGAGGTAAGCTGCCACCGGAATCACTCCATTATTCATTGCGGGCTATTGCCAGTCTCAGGGATCATGAAAATGACCTGTAACCGGGACCAAACTGGCAAAATGGCCCCCTAGTGTTCAGGATCACACAATTCTCATGACTGTTTCCTTTGCTGATCTGGGCCTGCTCCCAGTTTTAGTTGATACCGTAACCGAACTTGGTTACGTCGAACCCACGCCGATCCAATCCGATGCGATCCCGCCGTTGCTGGCCGGGCGCGATGTGATGGGACAGGCGCAGACCGGGACCGGCAAAACTGCCGCGTTCACACTGCCCATGCTGCAACACCTCGAATCTGAAGGATTGCAAACGCTGATTCTTGCGCCCACGCGCGAACTTGCGATCCAGACCGCCGAAGCCGTGTACCGCTACGGCAACCAACTTGGTGTGCGCGTGCTGCCGGTTTATGGTGGCGCGCCGTATTCGCGGCAAAAACGCCGTTTAGAGCGCGGCGTGCATGTCGTGGTCGGGACACCGGGCCGCACGCTCGATCTGGTTAAACAGGGCGCGCTTGATCTCAGCGACGTGCGCTATGTCGTGTTGGACGAAGCCGACGAAATGCTCAAGATGGGTTTTATCGATGACGTAGAAGCGATCCTCGCCGCGACAGATGCCGACTCGCGCCAGACGACGTTATTCTCGGCCACGCTGCCCGATTCGATCCGCCGCCTTGCCAATACGTACATGCATGATCCGGTGCATATCGCCATCGAAGCGAACGAAATCACCGTCGAGAACATCAACCAGCGTTATTACGTGGTTGAGGAACGCGATAAGGTGGCCGCGATCAGCCGCTTGCTTGAAGTCGAAAACCTGCACAATACGCTGATTTTTGCTCGGACCAAGGTCGGCGCGCGCGAACTGGCGGAAACGCTGCTGGCGCGTGGGTATCCCGTTGATACGATTCACGGCGATCTGCCGCAAACCGAACGCGAACGCATTCTCGGACGCTTCCGCCGGGGCACGCTCACGATGTTGGTGGCGACGGATGTGGTTGCGCGCGGCGTGGATATTCCCGACGTGTCGCACGTTATCAACTTCGATATTCCACAGTTGGGGATCGAATACGTGCATCGCATCGGGCGCACCGGGCGCGCGGGGCGGGGCGGGGACGCGATTACACTGATCACGCCGCGCCAACGCCATCACCTGCGCCAGATCGAAGACTATACGCGCAAACGCATGACTAAATGCAAACTGCCGACGCGCGAAGATGTGCTAGCACGCCGCGAACAGGATTTCCGCGACATAATCACCGCCCAGATCAACGAAGACGCCTCCGACGCCGAATACAAACTGCTCGGTGATCTGATGGATCTGGGCTACCGGGCGGAATGGGTCGCGGCGGCGGCGATTAAACTGCTGCGTGCCAACGAGGAACAACGCCCGCTCGAAGACATCCGCGATCCGTATGAGCGCCCCGAACGCGATGATCGCACGAATCGTCGTGATCGGAAAGATAACCGCAAAAGCAAATCGCGGAACGGTCACGAATACGACGAAAAATCGCGCAACGGGAAATCGCGTAATAGCAGTAATGGCAAGTCGCACAAGGGCGGCAACAGCCATGAAGACGGCATGGTCCGCCTGTACATGGACATCGGGCGCGGCGAAGGCATCAAGCCCGGTGATGTGGTCTACGGCGTCGCCAGCCAGAGCGGGATTCCCGGCAAGGTCATCGGCGCGATCCATATTCAGCAGCACGAAACGTACTTCGATGTGCCAGAAAACCATGTGGACTCCGTGCTGCGCGCGTTGGGGCGCGGCAAGATCAAGGGGCGTTCAATGACGGTGGTTCCGGCGGAAGGCGTATTCGAACCGGCATAACCTCACCCCCCCCCAGCCTCCTCCCCACGCCTGGCGAGGGGGCGGCAGGTATCCGAAGGCTCACCGCAAGGTGGGCTTTTTTTGTGCCGCGCATCCCTCGATTACGTTATAGTCTGCGTATACTTTGTGCGAATCAATCCCGGAGGCGAACACACATGACGGATTCTCCCTCTTCCTCTCCCGACCCGAAACATTGGCACGTTGCGCGGTGGTCGCCGCTCGCGTGGCTGGAAACCACGATCAAGATCATCGGCTTGCTGATCGCCATTGGTGCGCTGTTGTTCATGCTGGCCGAGGGGCGCACGTTTGATTTTCCCGATGGCGTGCGGCGCGCGCAGTGGATCGTGTTAGTGCTGCTGGCGCTGGGTTTAGTCGCGGCGATTGTGGATCGCATCATCGAACGTGAGATCGTGGCGATGGGGTTCGTGATCATCAACAACCTGGGACATTGGGGCATGGTGATCGCGCTCATGTTCGCGCCCTATCCCGACGGTGAACTGTTGGCCTTTGCGGGCCTGATGTTTTTCGGCGATCTGATCAAGTTGTGGTTTCTATATATGAGTGGGTTCACAGTGCGCAACACGCCGCGTGCGGTCCTGTACGGGCTGACATTGGTTTACGTGATTGGCTACCTGGTGATCGTGCTGTTTGGTTTGGCGGTGTAGGGTGGGTTGGGGAGCCTCACGCCTGCGAAAGTTTCTCTCACAGGCGCGAGGTGTTGCATGAACGCTACGGCGCAGTGACCGTAACCGCCGTTTTGTACGTGTTATTGCCCTCGTTGCTCTCCGTTACCGTATTGTTGGCATCCACTTTCACCATCGTATTGATCGAGGGATAGGTGCTGGGATAGCCGCTATAGGTGCAGGTGAGAATGCGCCCGCCCCCGGCTGACATATCGGTCAAATCCCAGGTGCAAGCCGGTGAGGGATAGTTTTCGCCGGGATACCACTCGATGCGAAAACTCGTGCCGCTCACCGCGGCGCTGCCCTGATTATAGACGCCCACCCGCACATTCACCGCTTGCCCTTTAACTGGCGTGGCTGGATCGAGCGAAAATTCGCTGACATAGAGGTCCGGTTGGCTGCTGCCCCCGCCGCTATCATTCACCGTGACCGCCTGCGTGTAGGAATTGTTGCTCTCGTTGCTTTCGCTGACGGTGTTATTGGTGTCCACCTTGACCAACGTGTTGATCGCAGGATAGCTGCTTGGATACCCGCTATAGGTGCAGGTGAGGATGCGTCCGCCCCCGGCTGACATATCGGTCAAATCCCAGGCGCAAGCGGGCGAGGCATAGTTTTCGCCGGGATACCATTCGATGTGGAAACTCGTGCCGCTCACGGATGCGCTGCCCTGATTGTATACGCCTACGCGCACATTTACCGCTTGGCCTTTGGTCGGCGTGGCTGGATCAAGCGAAAATTCGCTGACATAGAGGTCCGGTATCGCGCTTGCCCCAACGGTGATCGTAACCGTCGGCGTTTCGGTGGTTCCATCGGTCTTGACCACGCGCAGCGAGTAGGTGGTGGTGGTTGTGGGACATTCGGTGCGTGTTCCACTGCCCGTAACGGCCTCGTTCAAACTGCCATCTCCCAGGTAAAAGATTTCGCGGATACCTTC